>CAUULH010000104.1:0-5006 GCA_963545875.1 uncultured Ethanoligenens sp. | reverse complement strand
AGCCTGCTCGCTGCGGCAGATCGCTTCAAGAGCGGAGAGCTCCGCGTCTGTGTCGGAGCCGAAACGGTTGACGGCCACAATGACCGGCACGCCGAAGCGGCGCATATTGGCGATGTGCGCGCGCAGATTTTCCGCGCCTTTTTTGAGCGCGTCCACATTTTCTTTCGTGAGGTCGGCGCGCGGCACGCCGCCGTTGTATTTGAGCGCGCGAACGGTGGCTACCAGCACGACGGCAGAAGGCGTTAGCCCCGCCGCGCGGCACTTGATGTCCATAAATTTCTCCGCGCCGAGATCGGAGCCGAAGCCGGCCTCCGTGACGCAGTAGTCGCCCAGCTTGAGCGCCAGCGTGGTGGCACGCACGGAGTTGCAGCCGTGCGCGATATTGGCGAAAGGCCCGCCGTGGATGATGGCCGGCGTGCCTTCTATCGTCTGCACGAGGTTCGGGTTGATCGCGTCTTTCATCAGAGCCGCCATGGCGCCCGCCGCTTTCAGCTCGCGGCAGTAGACCGGCTTGTCGTCGTAGGTATACGCCACGAGAATGTTGCCGAAGCGCTTTTTGAGGTCGGCGATATCGCGTGCCAGGCAGAGGATCGCCATCACTTCGCTTGCCACCGTGATGGTGAAGCCATCCTCGCGCGGGATGCCGTTGCCTCTGCCGCCGAGGCCGACGACGATCTGCCGAAGAACGCGGTCGTTCATATCCATCACGCGTTTGAAAAGGATGCGGCGCGGGTCGATGCCGAGCGCGTTGCCTTGCTTGAGATGGTTGTCGATCATGGCGCAGAGCAGGTTGTTCGCCGCCGTGATGGCGTGCATGTCGCCGGTGAAATGCAGGTTGATGTCTTCCATCGGCAAGACCTGCGAATAGCCGCCGCCGGCCGCGCCGCCCTTCATGCCGAAGACCGGGCCGAGCGACGGTTCACGCAGGGCGATCACGGCTTTTTTGCCCAGACGGTGGAGCGCGTCGCCGAGCCCGATGGTCGTGGTGGTCTTGCCTTCGCCCGCCGGTGTGGGGTTGATGGCGGTAACTAAGATCAGCTTGCCGTTCGGCGCGGAAGACAGACGCTTGAAAAGCGGCCTGCCGAGCTTGGCTTTATATTTTCCATAGAGGTCGAGCTCGTCCTCTTTGATGCCGACGGCGGATGCGATCTCGGAAATCGGTTTCAGTTTGGCCTGATGGGCAATCTCGATATCGCTGAGCATGTTTTTTCCTCCAAATCATGTAAATCAGAAATTTGATTTACGCCGCTACTAAACGAACGCGGCGCGCAATTCAGACACTTTTCTCATTATACGCGAAAAAAAAGGGGACGTCAAAGGGCAGACAAAGAGGAAAGCGCGGGCTCTGCTTGCAAAGACGGACGCCAGACGATATAATAGCAAAAGGCGGTGAAAAACGATATGCTGAAAATGACCCGCGCCGTCTGGCGCTATCTGCGTCAGACGGATTTTTTATTGATACTTACAGCTATGCTGGCTTCCGCTCTCGGCTTGGCCTTGGTGCTCAGCGCCACGAATTCCACACACACTTCTTCCCGGACATTCATCATGCAGATCGTCGGCGTCGTGATCGGTTTTGCCGGGATGGTCGTGATCTCCCGCATCGATTATCACGATATGGCGAACATGTGGAAACTCTGCTCCATTCTTGGTGTCGTGCTTCTTCTGCTGCCGTATGCGAGCCCATATAAGGTGAACGGTTCGGAGGATCTTTCCTGGATCAACCTGCATTTTACGACCGTCCAGCCGGCGGAATTCGTTAAGCTGCTGTTCATCCTGACATTCGCCAAGCATTATGAGATGGTGAAGGACCGAATCACGTCGCCTCTCCATGTGCTTTTGCTGGCCGCTCACGCCATGGTGCCTATCGGCATCATTCTTGTCCAGAAAGACATGGGCATGGCGTTTGTCTATGTGGGCCTGTTCGTCTGTATGATGTTTGCCTGCGGGGTACAGCTTCGGTATTTTGCCATGGCGGGCATCCTGCTTCTTGCCAGCGCGCCGCTTATCTGGAACGTCATCTTCGGCAAGACGCAGAGGGACCGCATCCTGGCGCTTTTCAATCCGGACAGCAGCTCGCTGAAGGATATCGCCCTTCAGCAGATCTACGGGCGCAGCGCCATCGGCTCCGGGGAGTTGTGGGGCTACGGCCTGTTCCATGGGCCGCGCACGCAGTCGACGGTCAGCGGCGTGCTGCCGGAGCGGTATAACGACATGATCTTTGCTGTGGCAGGTGAAGAACTGGGCTTCGTTGGATGCATGGTCATTCTGGTCTTGTTTCTCGTTCTGCTGTTCCGTTTGCTCAGGATGGTCCGGCTGGCAAAAGATGAAACGGGTTCGATCATCTGTGTCGGCGTTTTTGCCGCTTTCGGCATGCAGGTCTTCATCAATGTCGGCATGGTTTTGATGGTCCTGCCGGTCATCGGTATCACGCTGCCGTTCTTCAGCGCCGGCGGCTCGTCGATCATCGCGTCGTTCTGGTCATTGGGTCTGGCATTGTCGGTCTATATGCATCGTAAGAAAGAAATTTTTGCCGAGTAAAATGGGGGTTGCTTTCATGGAGCATCAGTTTGTGCTGGTCTTGGATTTCGGCGGGCAGTATAACCAGCTGATCGCGCGCCGGGTGCGTGAATGCGGAGTCTATTGCGAAGTGAAGCCGCACGATCTTCCGCTTGAGAAGATCCGCGCGCTTCATCCGGCGGGGATCATTTTTACAGGCGGGCCGAAAAGCGTATACGATGACGGCGCGCCGTCCTGCGACCCCGGCGTGTTTACGCTCGGCGTGCCGGTCTTGGGCATCTGTTACGGCCTTCAGCTGATGGTCCAAAAGTTAGGCGGCCACGTGGCCGCGGCGGGAGGCCGCGAATACGGCCGCACGCCGACCGAGCTGGATAAAACGAGCCCGCTTTTCGAAGGCCTGCCGGATCCGATTACGACCTGGATGAGCCACGGCGATTATGTGGACAAGCTGCCGGAAGGCTTTCGGACGATCGCCCGTTCGCACAACTGTCCAGTGGGCGCCGTCGAGGATGCCGGGCGTCGTTTTTACGGCGTGCAGTTCCATCCGGAAGTGATGCACACGGAGCACGGGCAGGAGATCCTGCGCCATTTTCTGTTCCGTATCTGCGGTTGTGCGGGCGACTGGAGCATGGGCGACTATGCTCAGACGGCCGTGCGTTCGTTGAAAGAAAAGATCGGCGCGGGCCGGGTGCTGCTGGCGCTTTCCGGCGGCGTGGATTCGGCGGTGACGGCCGCTCTGCTTTCCCGTGCGGTCGGGCGTCAGCTCACTTGCATTTTTGTTGATCACGGCCTGATGCGCAAAAACGAAGGCGACGAAGTGGAAGCGGCATTCAAGGACCGCGACATCCGGTTTGTCCGCGTGAATGCAGAGGAGCGTTTTCTCGATAAGCTGAAGGGTGTGACTGACCCGGAGCGCAAGCGCAAGATCATTGGGGAAGAATTTATCCGCGTTTTCGAAGATGAAGCGAAAAAGATCGGAGCGGTGGATTTTCTGGCGCAGGGAACGATCTATCCCGATGTCATCGAATCCGGATTCGGCGATGCCGCAAAGATCAAAAGCCATCACAATGTCGGCGGGCTTCCCGCACATGTGCAGTTCAAAGAGATCGTGGAACCGCTGCGCTATCTGTTTAAAGACGAAGTCCGTGCATTAGGAAAAGAACTGGGCTTGCCGGAAAATATCGTTTGGCGCCAGCCGTTCCCCGGCCCCGGTCTGGCTATCCGCATCATCGGAGAGATCACCAAAGAAAAGTTGGCGGTTTTGCGCGATTCGGACGCCGTTTTCCGCGACGAGATCGCCAAAGCGGGCCTTGCACGCAAGATCAACCAGTATTTTGCCGTGCTGACCGATATGCGCTCAGTGGGCGTGATGGGTGACGGTCGCACCTATGATTACACACTCGCGCTTCGGGGCGTGACGACCAGTGATTTTATGACGGCGGATTGGGCCCATATCCCGTATGAAGTGCTGGATAATGCCTCAAATCGGATCATCAATGAAGTGCGCGGCGTCAACCGCGTCGTTTACGATATTACCAGCAAGCCGCCGGCAACGATTGAGTGGGAATGAAAATGATATATCCATATTTCGCTTAGATAAGCCAAATAATAAGCATTAAATTCCCAACCGGTTCTATTTTGGTTCTATTTTTTAGCATTTTCCTTTGTTTACGCCTTAAGGCGGCGTATGTCCAGGCCAATAGCTCAACTTCATTCTCCTTCCACGTCTGCCCGGAATTTCTCTATGGCGCTTTGAATATGGTATCCGCCGGCAGGATAGGGATCGCGCTTGTCCGGGTCAAGGATAGAGCACATTTCCGCGTGATACTCCCACAGCCAGCGTAGCGCCTCATACACCGCTTTTTTCTCTGCCCTTGTCAGTTTCACGGGAGACGCCTTCTTTCCGTTTTCCGCGCCGTCTTGCCCGCTCTTCGTGAACGCCCCCAGCGAACCCATAAGCGTATAAGGCAGCATAGCACCAACCTTTCCTAAACCCGTCTCCCTTGATGTCAGAAAATCTTTTTCTCATTTTTTGTACAGCAACCGCGTCAAGTATTTTTTCTGCGTATTGAATATCAGAAAAAAAGATGTGTTCCGCGATATGGTCCAGATCGGTAATGGTGAACTTTGCTTTTTTCAGCATTTTTCATCCCGCCTTTCCGTTCAGCAGATCATCCAGCCGTTTAGCCGTTCTGCTTTGCTCTTGAAGCATATCGGCTAGCAGGTGGACGGCAGGAAAATAGATTTCAGGCTCATAAGGGGCATTTTCAAGCGCGTCTGTGATCGCGGCGGCCATACTGGAAAGCTGTTCGGCCCGTAGGCTCAAATTTAAAGAAACCATTGTTGTATCCATTATTTCGCGTCGCCCTTCTCCACAAGGGCCTTTCTCGCCCGCTCTAAGCCGTTCTGTGCGGCGTTTTCAATCTGCCCGTAATCTTCACAGGAATAGCTTGCAAGCGCGGCAATGACCTTTTCCAGCTTGCAGA
>CAUULH010000103.1:0-5074 GCA_963545875.1 uncultured Ethanoligenens sp. | reverse complement strand
TAAATAATCGGGAATATCTTTAAAAACAGCGTAGTAATTTCTAATTATATATTCAAAAATGGCTTTACGGCTATCATATTCTATAGAAAACTGATTACTCCATTCACGCTCTAATTGATTTCTATGTTCTAACTCAAATCGACAACCGCCTGTAAAAAACTCATGTTCTAATAAGAGTCGTTTGGCTATATCCTTACTATTGGTAGGGAATCCTTTACTCATTTCATAAACACCACGTTCCCCGTCTAAGACGAAATATCCAATATCTTCTTTAAATTTTATATAAAAATCGTATGTATCCTTCAATCTACCCATATATGGGCGACCATCTCGGCACCTCTCTCTTGCTATATTCATCTTGTCACAACATTCGATTAATTCTTTTCGAAAGTCTTCTGCAATCGACTTTTCTTTTTCACTCATTTGATATTTATACAAGTTTTCACCATTATAATTTACTGAATAATACTCTTTCATATCTTTTCCCTCTTTTCTAAGTCTATGGTCATGAAAAATAAATAATGTCTTTATATTGATATTTTTTGTTTTAAAAACTCGTTTTCACCAAGATGCTCGAAATCAAAAAAACTGAAGCAGCACCATCGTGCTTTCTATAGGCAAGAAACTCAATTGTTATTCGTTTCTCAATTTGGACCTCAGAAGGGGTAAAAAATCGGATTTTTTGCAAAAAAAGGCCGCCCCTCACGGAGCGGTCTAAAAAGAAAACTCATATCATGCGGTAAGACGAATGCCGCCTTCTCCGATCACATGGCTTCCGCCGGAATCCTTCACGATCTCCACGGACTGTGGAAACCGTGCTTTCATCGCGGGGTCATGCGTAATGGAGAGGATCTTCAGATCTCTGTCCCGCCGGCTGATGGCTTCCAGCGCGTCGCAATAAGCCTGTGTGCCGTCAGCGTCGAGAAACGGCGGTTCATCGATGAAAAGCATTCCCAGCTGAACGCCGGTGCGCTTGTTCTTGATCTCGGAAAGAGCGAGGATCACGGCAAGGGAGACCTTGACCTTTTCGCCGCCGCTTTCACTGGCGTACAGCCTTTCGGTCTGCCCGTCGTCGATCAGGATATCCAGCGTTTCGGCTTCTTTGGCCGAGGCGCCTTTCACGATCTTTTCCGTCTTGAACCGCACCTGCATAGCGCCGCCGGACATTTGCGCCAGAATGGCGTTGGCCGTGTCAGTCAGCACCGGCAGGACGGACTTGACGATGTTGTGCGGAATGCCGTCGCGCGAGAACGCCTTTTTCAGGTCTTCCATGCGCACGCACTGTTCCGCCGTATCGCAGACTTCCTGCCGGAGCGCCGCGATTTTTTCTTTCAGCGCCGCATTGGCCCGAAGCTGTTCTGCTAAGGCGCCCAGTTTCTGCATCCGCTGCTGAATGGCCGAGTCCGTATCTGAAAGATTATTCAGGACGCTTTCCAGCTCCTTTTGCAGGGTTTCCGCATCGCCGGCCGCCTGCTCTTCTTTGGCAAGGGCGGTTTGCAATTCTGCAAGCGCCGCGGCTTTTTTGGCCAGTTCCTCGGTGATTTCCGCAATCCGGGCCGCCGCCGTCTGACGGCGTTCCCGGGCCACCGGAAGCTGTTTCTCACGTTCGAGCCAGACGGCTTCTTTTTGAATTTCCGCCTGTAAAGCAGCCGCCTGTTTTGCCTGTCCGGCCATCGCGTCAAAGGACGACCGAAGAGCCCGCAGCGTTTCCTGAGCCTTTTTCAAAACATCGGCTTTATGCCCGACTTCCGTTTCAGCGGTTTTCTCCTGCTGTTCGAGCAGAAGAAGCTGGGCGCGGATTCCTTTGGCCCGTTCCAGCATCGCCGCGGCCTGAGACAGACTGTTTACGGTCTGCCGCTGTGCTGTGAGCGCGCCTTGGTCAAAATGAAGGGCTTGCTGTTTTTCACTCATCTCCTTGATCTGCCCGTCCATTGTCTGGAGGGCGGCTGTCTGAGTTTTGCCCCATGTTTCACACGCGGCCCAAAAGGTGGGGTATAAGGCCGCCGATTTTTTGGCATCCGCGAGAAAACTGCACGCCGCGTGTTCAAGATCGACACAGTGCGCGGTCTCAAGCAGATGTTTCGCCTTTTGATATTGGCGGATCTTCGTTGTGCGAACAGCCTTTTCAGACTGATACGCCGCGTTGGCGTCCGCCCGTTTTTTCTCCAATGCCCGGATCTGCTCGGAGATCGCCACATACTCTGCGGCGGCCGATTCCATTTCCACGAGCTTTTTCTGCTCGACGTTTAACCGGGCAGTCTGTTTTTTCAGCTGATCCACATTCGGCAGGGAAGTGGCGAGACGGGTACGTTTTTCCCCGAAAATCTGCTGATTTCGTTTGGCGAGCTCATTTTCGCTTTGAGCGTCAAAAGCCGCCTTTTCCGCCTGTTCTACGGCTTTCTGCTTTTCGGAATAGGCTTCCTTGAAACCAAGGAGGCCCTTTTCTTTTTCCAGCAGAGTATTGTACCGCTGAACACCGGCGAGGATCGCCGGCTCGTTTTTCAAAAACGCTTCCGCTTTTGTCAGCAGGGCTTTTTGATTGGCCTGTTTTTCGTTCAAAGAAGACGTTTCCATGTTGACAGCCGCAATGTCTCCGCGAAGTTTGTCCGCCCGGGCCGCGGCGTCTTTTTGGATTTGCAGACGGATTTTCAGCGCGTCCGCTTTCGCGGAGAACGCCTGTTTTTCCGCCTGGCAGGTCTTTACTTCCTGCTTTAACCGGTTGCTCTCTTCCCCGATGGCCTTATCGTCCGCCAGAGAAGCGGCCAGGTTGTCCGCCTGCTCCGCTTGATTCTTGTGCTTGCGCGAAAGTTCCGTGAGCTGCCCTTTTGCGATCTCCTCCATTTCCTCATACACCGAGATGCCGAGGATAACGGAGAGGATATTCATGCGGGTCTCACGATCGGCCTGAAGGAACAGGCCATAGCCGTCCTGCATGATGAGAGCGCAGGAACGCAGGGTCGCGCTGTCCAGGCCCAGCAGGTCGGCGATCGCTTTTTGTGTGTCCGCCGCTTTTTCTTTGGAACGGGTCACCCATTCCGCTTTGACCTGCTCGGCCAGATTCAGCGTGAGTTTGCCGCTCTTTTTGGTGCGGGAACGCGATACGCGGAACAGCCGCCCGCCGATGCGGAACGTAAAGTCGATACTGCCGCTTTTCGCGCCGTCCGATACCCAGCCGGCCCGGACGCCTTCTCTCGGTTCCTCAAAGAGGGCGTCGAGAAGAGCGTCCATGAACAGGCTGGATTTTCCGGCTCCGTTGACGCCGTTGACCGTGCAGAGTGAAATGTCCGAGAAATCGAAAGCCGCCTGCCGGTAAGACCGGTAGTTGGTGACTTCGATCTTCACCGGCTCAAAACGTCCCTGCGCGGAAGCGGCCGGCTTATCCGCTGCCGCCTGTGCGAGGATCGGCGACGCGGCTTCCATCAGCTTCTGGATACGCTCTTTGCCGTATCCTTTTTCCTCAAAATACCGCCTGATGTTTTCTTCCGGCGTCCCGGTCTCCGGCAGGACGGCTTTATTGGCCGTTTCCACGACGGATACCGGCATGATGGCCTCGACGTACCACGCGCCGTCCAGCAAAAGAGCCTGTTCCAGCGCATGGCGGTCAAGCGCTTTTTCTTCTTCGTCCGTGCAGGTATACAGCACGCGGACGATTTTGTTTTGTACGCTGCCTTTCCATTTTCCCGCCGCCGTGTCGATCAGGCCGGCGTTCAGCGCCCGGATATCTTCGCCGCTCAGACGGATGGTCTGAAACTGCCGGGCCGGAAGCGGAATGAAATCATGCGCGTCTTTTTCAAGGTCGTGCAGATAGAATCCGCGGGGCTGTCCTTCATCGTTAAACGTCAGGGCATCGACCGCACCGCTGTAAAAGCAGGGAGCCGACACGCTGGCCACGCGCTGAGGGCGATGGATATGGCCGAGGGCGGTCAAGTCGAATTTGGCGGCGTCCAGCACCTGAGGCATAAGCATGAGATCGGCCTGCGCCAAAAAGGCGGTCTGGCCGTTTTCCATGTTCGCGCCCGGCACGGTGTAGTGCGCCAGCAGGATCGCGGGTATGTCCGGTTCGCACTGGGCGCGCAGGCCCATCACGATCTTGCCGAGCTGCTCCGTGAAGAACTCGTTTTCTTTTTCCTTATCAAGTCCCGGGAATTTCGCCCGGAACACGCCGCGGTCAAAGCCCGGCAGACCGGCCACCGAAACAGGGCCGGCTTTCGTATGAACGCGAAGCACCTGAGGCTCTGTGATGATCTGAACCGCTTTGCTTGCTCTGAACATCTTTTTAAGAACCAGATACTGGCCCTCGCCGTCGTGATTCGGCGTGCCGCGCAGCAGAACGGTCGGCGCAATCTGTCCGAGACGGGACAGATACTCGAACGCCTGAGCCACTTCCGGCAGCACCCGGTCTGACCACAGTTTGGCGACGTTGAAAATATCGCCGGAAACCACAATCAGGTCGGGTTCCGCCTGCTCCGTTTTTTCGAGCAGCGCGTCCAGGCAGCGATAGATATCCTGCCCGCGCAGATTGACGCCATTTTGTTCCGGCCCTTTGTATTCGCCGATATGCCAGTCGGCCGTGTGAAGAATTTCCATCGTCCGTTCCTTTCTGGATACTTTGTTTCATTGGATCTGCTCAGACAGCAGTGTGACTGCTAGTTGGAACATCTTAACAACCGATGGCGGCAATGCTTCCACTGGCTCATGCAACAAGCAAAGAATAGCCATCACATAATTAGATTCCTCATCAAAATCAGGATAAAGGGGAATCTTTGCGACAGCCTGCACATAAAGGTTGGTGTTTACGCCATGTTGGATAACGGTTGTTTCCTCCGATGGCAGGTAAACCAGTCCGCAGAATGGTGCGTTTATTTTGCGGCTTAATTTGCCGCCAATAACATCAACGGGGGGGACATAGTCAGCATCAAAACCTGCATAAGAGTAGACGATGCCGTCTGCTCTGGCAAACAGAACGGGCTGTTCCAAAATTTTGGCCGCTTCTATCACACCGTGCATAATCGTCTTCATGCGGGTATCATCCGACACATACTTTTTGAATGTAACGCCGCCGTCATTATCCGTA
>CAUULH010000102.1:0-5083 GCA_963545875.1 uncultured Ethanoligenens sp. | reverse complement strand
TTCGTTTATGGCAAGCTTCCTCCAGCTTGCGCGTCGAGTAAATGCCGCACATGTAACCATACACCAATACCTCAAAGATGATCCGGGGCTCGGCTGCCGATTTTCTCCCTTGAGAAGAATAGGCGCGATACAGTTTCCTGTAATCCAGTTCCTCAAGCTGGGCGCTTGCCAGTCGTACCGGGTCATCCTGCGGTATTATGATTTCCTTGTCCATTGGAAGCGTAAGCTGTTGAAATTTACGCTCAAATTTGTTATGCTCTAAGAGCTTTATATTTTGTTTCACAACTTATATTTTAAAGCAAAAAATCGAGGCAGCCAATACCTTTCGGTACGCTCGCCTCGATTTTTTTACTTGGGCCTGTTTTGCAACAGCCCCTTTTTGGTGCCAAAAGGCCCGCGGCATCTGCCGCGGGCCTTTGTGCGCCTTTTCAGGCAAAACCGAAAATTCGGTCTTTATTTTGAGAGATCGCTTAAATGCGCAAACTTATCTTTGGCATTTTTCTCCGAGCGGGCGAACAGCACTTCCGCACGATCCGGGAAGGAGCGGAGCAGAGAACTGTAACGCACCTCGCCGCGGAGGAAGTCCTGATACGAAGCCGTCGGGGCTTTGCTGTCGAGCGTGAACGGGTTCTTGCCCGCGTCGGCCAGCAGCGGATTGAAGCGGAAGAGGTTCCAATAACCGGCCTCAACAGCCTTCTTCTCTTCCGTCTGGGAGATGCCCATGCCGCCGCGGATACCGTGGTTGATGCACGGCGCGTAGGCGATGATGATGGACGGGCCGTGATAGCTCTCGGCCTCGTTGAAGGCTTTCAGGCACTGGTTGTAATTCGAGCCCATAGCCACCTGCGCGACATACACATAGCCGTAGCTCATCAGCATGCCCGCGAGGTCCTTCTTGCGGGTCGCTTTACCGGCGGCGGCGAACTGCGCCACGGAGCCGGCCGGCGTGGATTTGGAAGCCTGTCCGCCGGTGTTGGAATAGACCTCGGTATCGAACACGAGGACGTTGATGTCTTCGCCGGACGCGACCACATGGTCAAGGCCGCCGAAGCCGATATCGTACGCCCAGCCGTCGCCGCCGAAGATCCAAACGGATTTCTTGGCGAGATAATCTTTGGCATCCAGTACCTGAGCCGCGAGTTTGTTGTCCTTCACTGTCTCCAGCGCGGCGACGAGTTTATCGGTCGCTTCGCTGTTGGCGGTGCCGTCTTCCTTGGTCTGTTTCCAATTTTCAACGGCGGCCTTGACATCCGCGCTCACGCTGCCGCCCGCCAGCTCGTCGAGATAGCCGGCAAGACGCTCACGGAGCTGCTGCTGGCCTAAGAACATGCCATAACCGAACTCGGCGTTGTCTTCAAAAAGGGAGTTCGCCCACGCCGGGCCGTGGCCTTTTTTATTGACCGTGTACGGGGTGGAAGGAGCCGAGCCGCCCCAGATGGACGAGCATCCGGTGGCGTTGGCGATATACATCCGGTCGCCGAAGAGCTGAGTGGCCAGCTTGGCATACGGCGTTTCGCCGCAGCCCGCGCAGGCGCCCGAGAATTCGAGCAGCGGCTGTTTGAACTGACTGCCCTTGACGGTCGTGGATTTGAACTTGGCGGCCACTTCCGGTTTTTCCGGAAGCGAAGTGCCGTACAGGAAAGCTTCTTCTTCTTCCACCTGGCTGGAAAGCGGCTTCATCTGAAGCGCTTTGTTGCCTTTAAGGCCCGGGCAGACATTGGCGCAGGAGCCGCATCCCGTGCAGTCGAGCACGGACGGTGTGATGGAGAACTCAAAGCCAGCCAGCGCCGTTGCCGGTTTGTGCTTCATAACGGCCGGAGCCTTGGAAGCCTCGTCGGCGGAAAGCACGAACGGACGGATGACGCCGTGCGGGCAGACGAACGAGCAGAAGTTGCACTGGATGCAGTTTTCAGGATGCCATTCCGGCACATCCACGGCGATGCCGCGTTTTTCATAGGCGGAAGAGCCCTGCGGGAACGTGCCGTCCTCACGGCCCTTGAACGCGGAGACCGGCAGCGCATCGCCGCGCTGTGCGTTCATCGGGGTGAGCAGGTTCTTGACGAAATCGACGAGCTCCGGACGGTCGCCCGTGACGACGGTCTCTTTCGACTCATCTTTCGCGTTGGCCCACTCGGCTGGGACATTGATCTCTTTGACAGCCTGCGCGCCGGCGTCGATGGCGTCGTGGTTCATCTTGACGATCTTCTCGCCTTTGCGGCCGTAAGAAGCGGTGGCGGCGTCTTTCATGTATTTGATGGCGTCTTCGGCCGGAATGATGCCCGTCAGCTTGAAGAAAGCGGACTGGAGGACCGTATTGATACGGCCGCCGAGACCGATTTCCTTGCCGATCTGGATGCCGTTGATGATGAAGAATTTGATGTGATGCTTGGCAAGATACTGTTTGACTTTGCCCGGCAGCTTCTCATCGACTTCTTTTTCATCCCACTGGGTATTCAGCAGGAAAGTCCCGCCGTCTTTCAGATCCTCGACGATATCGTATTTATCGATATAGGAAGGATTGTGGCAGGCGACGAAGTCGGCCTTGCTGACGAGATAGGTGGATTTGATCGGCTTTTTGCCGAAACGAAGATGCGAAACGGTGACGCCGCCGGACTTTTTGGAGTCATAGGCGAAGTAGCCCTGCGCATACATATCGGTGTGGTCGCCGATGATTTTGATGGAGTTCTTGTTCGCGCCGACGGTGCCGTCGGAACCAAGACCCCAGAATTTGCAGGAATGGGTGCCGTCCGGTGTGGTGTCGGGGTTTTCACCCAGCGGCAGGGAAAGACCGGTGACATCGTCTTCAATGCCGATGGTGAAGCGCTCTTTCGGCTGCGCGTCGGCGGCGTTGACATACACGCTGATGACGTTGCCCGGCGTGGTGTCTTTCGAGCCCAGACCGTAGCGGCCGGTGTAGACCGGGATGTCCTTGAACTTGGTGTCCTTAAGCGCGGCCACCACATCGTGATAGAGCGGCTCGCCCAGGCTGCCGGGCTCTTTGGTGCGGTCGAGCACGCTGATGGACTTGACCGAATCCGGAATGGCGGCCAGCAGGTGCTTGACGGAGAACGGACGGTACAGCCGCACTTTGATGAGACCGACCTTTTCGCCGCGGGCGTTGAGATAATCCACCGTTTCTTCGATGGTGTCGCAGACGGAACCCATGGCGATGATGACGCGCTCGGCATCCGGCGCGCCGTAATAGTTGAAAAGTTTGTAATCGGTGCCGATGATGCCGTTGACCTGATTCATATAATCTTCGACAACAGGGTTCTGGGCGGTGCCGCGCAGAACAGGATGTTCCGGGTTGAGCGCGCGGTTGCGGAACGCCTTGACCGCGTCGTAATCGACCAGTTTGGCCAAATCTTCGTAATCCCAGGTTTCAATCTTCTGAATCTCGTGGGAAGTGCGGAAACCGTCAAAGAAATGCACGAACGGCACACGGCCTTTGATGGCGGCCAGATGCGCCACGGCGCCGAGGTCCATGACCTCCTGCACGTTGCCGGAACAGAGCATGGCAAAGCCGGTCTGGCGGCAGGCGTAAATGTCGGAATGGTCGCCGAAGATGTTCAGCGCGTGCGAAGCGACGCAGCGGGCGGAAACATCGATGACGCCGGGCAGCAGTTCGCCCGCGATTTTGTACATATTAGGAATCATCAGCAGCAGGCCCTGCGAGGCGGTGAACGTGGTGGTCAGCGCGCCTGCGTTGAGCGAGCCGTGTACGGCACCGGAAGCGCCGCCCTCGGACTGCATCTCGACGACGCGGACGGTCTGGCCGAAGATGTTCTTGCGGCCGGAAGCGGCCCACTCGTCCGAGTGCTCGGCCATGACGGATGACGGCGTGATCGGATAGATGGCCGCTACGTCCGTGAAGGCGTAGGATACATGGGCAGCAGCTGCGTTGCCGTCCATGGTTTTCATTTTTCTTGCCATGGAATAAATCCCCCTTGTGTTACGTTAAAAAAGCGGACGAACGATTGAAACAACAACCATTCCCTGCCATGAAAGGGCGCGTTTCAACGCTTATATTAGCACGTTTGTTCTTTTATGTAAACATCATCGGCGTAAAAGCTGCTGTTTTTTTAACAATCGGCGGCAGGGTGCTCCGGGCTTGCAAAACGCCCCTCTTCCCGACGGGAAAGGGACGTTTTCTGCAAGAGCGGGACAGGCCGGTTTCAGCCCTGCTGACGCAGTTCTTCGCGCTGCAATGCGCGCCGCCAGCCCGCCACGAGAATGACCGTAAAGATGTAAAACGCCGCGCCGGCCAGCGCGCTGAGCGTGGCAAACGCGCTTTCCGAAACATAGGCCGTCAGACAGGAAAAAACGGCGATGAGAATATTGACCGCATTAAAATAGACCGTAAACCCCGGCGCGCGCGCCAGCCCATTGCGCAGCGCGCGTTTGAGCGAACCCAGCAGCGAAAGCCGCGCGACGAAATAAAAGAGCACAAAAACAAACACCAGCGCCGCCAGCGCCGCCAGCACATAAAAGGAGTCGGACGACGTTTCCCGCACGATGAGCATGAAAAAGCTTTCCACCAGCACAAACACCACCGCGGCGAGTGCGATGTGCGCAAAAACGGCAATTTTGAGCACCACGGAGCCGGCAAGCGACGGTTTTTCGCGCCGTTTGTCCTGCAGCGCAGCGTAAAGCAGCCAGATGCCCACGGCGGACAATCCGGTGAGCACGGCCTGTGCCGCGCGCGCTTCCAGCGCAGCGCTTGCCGTGAACTGCGTCAGCAGCGGCACAAAGGTGCCGTATCCGGCCTTTTCAATGGCCGTGCGCAAAAGCGGCATGGCCGCGCTGCTGTCGCCGATGGTGAAAAGCGAAAACACCAGCATGACCGAAAAAGAGAGCGCAGCGGCAAAGAACCGCGCCGAGCCGCCCTTTTCGCGTGCGATGGCGGCCGCGCCCTGCGGCACGGCACGGTTCGGCGCGGGCGCGCCGCCCGGCGCAAAGGCGGGTCGGGGCGCGGCATTTCGTTTCTCATCCGCCGCCGTGTCAGTCGGCGCGGCGGGCGTTTCGGCTCCCGCGGGGGCGGGCTGCGTATCCGCGGCGGGCTGCGGCACGGGCATCAGGCGCG
>CAUULH010000101.1:0-5139 GCA_963545875.1 uncultured Ethanoligenens sp. | reverse complement strand
ACAAATTTTGAATATACTTAAGATTAAATTCGTTTGTTAGATATAAGCGAAAACCACTGATAGCTTGCGGGTTGCTGTTCTATCCAAGAGGGAGACTTTCAGGCGGGATTTTTGTCTGTTCGTCTTTTTCGTGCTGTTTAAGGAATGTTTGTGGCAATCTCGTAAACGATTACTGTTTTGGCACAGGTTCTTCTTCATCTCTCTTTTTTATCCGATAGGTCAATATTTCCGTCTATCTGCATAAAAATAGACCGTAAAGAAGAAAAACAGTTGGAGAGCCCGCAGGGGATGAGTTCGACCGCAAATCCGAGAACAGCTGTGCAAGACCACTTTAGGGGGTGAGGCCTTACAAAAACAGACCGTCTGTTCCCGGGCTCCGGTCTGGACATGGTCCTCTAAGGCATGTCGGCACCCAGCAGATCGGATCTCAAAAAAAACAAAGAGATACGATTGTTTCGATCAGCGGTACTTGTAAAGACCAATTACTTTGAAGGAGTGCAGAATCAATGTTTGAAAAAGCAAAAAAAATGGTTGCTTTCGGCCTTACGGCAGGCCTGCTCGCGACCACTTTAGTGGGCTGCGGCAGTTCCACTTCGTCTTCATCGTCGACTTCCTCGGCAACAGCGAAGCATCAGGACATCACACTGACCCTGTGGGGCTCTCAGGATGACCAGGCGATGCTCCAGACCCTGTCAGATAATTTTGTCAAAACACACAAAGACAATAACTATACCATTAAACTCGGCGTCTGCGGCCAGGATGTTGCCCAGACGACCGTGCTGAAAGATGTAGACGCAGCTGCCGATGTATTTGGTTTCGCGAGCGATCAGCTGGTCCCGCTGGAGAGCGCCGGCGCCCTGCTCCCGATCACCATTGACACGGCAAGCATCAAGAAGAATAACACGTCGGCTTCCGTACAGTCCGCTACAGTGGGCAAACAGCTGTACGCCTACCCGATGCAGGCCAATACCTATTTCCTCTATTACAACAAGAAATATCTGCAGGACTCCGATGTCACCTCGCTTGAAAGCATCCTCAGCAAGAGCCTGCCTTCCGGCGTGACCAACTTTGCTTATCCGGTCTCCAACGGCTGGTACAATGCCTCCTTCTTCATGACGGCTGGCTGCAAGCTGTTCGGCAGTAAAGGTACGGATTCGACAAAATGCGATTTCAACAGTTCTAATGGCGTGACCGCCGGCAAATACATGATCAATCTGGCAAGCCAGACAAACAAATTCGTCGACTACGGCACCAACTACGACACGCTGTTCGTCCAAGCCTTCCAGTCCGGAAAACTTGCCGCTGCCGTTGACGGTACTTGGAACGCGACGAAAGTGAAAGAAGCCCTCGGTTCCGATTACGGCGCCGCTAAACTGCCGACGATCAAACTGAACGGCAAAGCCAAACAGATGGTTTCGTTCTCCAACTTCAACCTCTACGGCGTGAATGCCCATACCAAACACGCGCTCGCCGCTATGGAACTGGCCGAGTACATCTCTTCTTACGACGGCCAGAAAGCCGCTTTCGAACAGCGCGATTCTACGCCGACCAACATCAAGCTCACGGCCAACAAATCGCTGCTGAAATCCAACATCGCCACCCAGGCCTGCGCTGAGCAGACACAGCATTCTGTCCTCCAGCCGTCCATTGATCAGATCTCCAACTTCTGGACCCCGATGCAGGACTTCGGTTCTTCGATCGAGCAGGGTAAGACCACCGTGTCCACCCTTAAGAGCGATCTTGACAGCGTTGTCAAACAGATCCTTTCTAAAGTTACCAGCTCCAGCTGAATCTCCTCATGAATTTTGAAGAATATGTAGTTGGATGACGACAAAGAGGTCATGCGACTGCATTTTCTTTTTTTACAGGTCGTTTTCCTAAAGGGGGACAACATGGATTTCCTTGATTACGTGAGCCTCAGCTGGCAAAAAAGAGCTGTGATCCAAACAAAGCGCTTTTGTGCCAGTTTCGGCAAGGGATTTTTGAATTTCTTTCGGATGATCCCGATACGCCTGATGCAATTTTTCCGGGCAATCGGCAGGCAGTTTGAATTTGCTGGAGAGACTTTCCGCGACGGCGACGCCAAGATGCGCGTTTCCTACTTTATAATGGGTTTCTCCAATCTGACACGTGGTCAGATCGTAAAGGGCCTGCTGTTTTTAGCCTGCGAATTTCTATTCATCCTTTATATGCTTTTAGCCGGTGCCGACCGCTTGATCGGTTTGTTCACACTCGGCACACAGACTCAACATTTTATCATCGTAGAAGGTCAGGTGCCTCAGCTGATCGCCGGGGACAACTCCATGCTGTTCCTGCTCTACGGCGCGCTTACCGCAATCTGCACTGTTGTTTTTGTCATCATTTATTTCATAAACCTGCACTCCGGCAAAAAAGTGGAAGATCTTCAGCGCGACGGAAAACCGATCCCCAGCTTTAAAGAAGAGCTTCGCTTATATGCGGACAGTAAATTCCATGTCACGCTGCTGATCCTGCCCTGCGTCGGCGTTCTTCTTTTCACTGTCCTTCCAGTCATCTTCATGATCCTCATCGCCTTTACAAACTACGATGCGAACCATCAACCGCCGGGAAATCTTTTCCGCTGGTCCGGCCTGTTCAGCTTCAAAGGCCTGATGGGCACCGGAGGACTGCTTGCCAATACTTTCTGGCCCATCCTCGGATGGACGCTGATCTGGGCCGTCCTTTCCACCATTTCAAACTATATCTTCGGCATGCTGCTGGCCATGCTGATCAATCAGAAAGGCATCCACTTCAAAGGCTTTTTCCGCACGATCTTCGTTCTGACGATCGCCATCCCCCAGTTCGTTACCCTGCTCGTCGTTTCCAATATGCTGGATGACCATGGTCCTGTCAACACTATGCTGCTCAATCTCGGACTCATCAAGCATTTCATCCCCTTCTTAAGTCAGCCGATGTATGCGCGCGTCATGGTGCTCATCGTGAACCTGTGGATCGGCATGCCGTATACCATGCTGATCACCACCGGCATCCTGATGAATATTCCGGCCGATCTTTACGAAGCGGCCCGCATGGACGGCGCCTCCAAATTCATGATCTTTTGGAAGGTCACGTTACCGTACATGCTGTTCGTCACGGGGCCTTATCTGATCACACAGTTCATCGGCAACTTCAACAACTTCAACATCATCTACCTGCTGACCGGCGGCGGCCCGAACACGGTCAACTATTACCAGGCCGGAAAAACGGACTTGCTGGTCACCTGGCTCTATAAGCTGACTGTCAACACGCGTGATTACTGCTACGCATCGGCTATCGGCATCTTCGTGTTTATTGTCTCAATGGTCATTGCACTTACGATGTATCATAATTCTACATCCTTTAAAGACGAGGAGGCCTTCCAATGAAAAAGAAAAAGAACAACCGTATTCGTGGGCAGGCCGCCACTCTTTCCATCAGTTATGTGGTACTGATCCTTTTGTGCATCATTTGGGTCCTGCCCATCATATGGATCGTTACCATCTCGTTCAGCAAGAACGTCATCGGCATCCCGAACTATTTCTGGCCGAAATACGGATTTACTCTTGATAACTACATCCGATTGTTTTCGGATTCCGGCATCAAATCCGGATTCTATTTCCCTCAGTGGTTCCTTAACACCCTTATCGTAGCCATTTTTACCTGTCTGATCTCCACGTTCTTCGTGCTGGCCGTTTCCTACACGATGTCCCGTCTGCGGTTCCACGGCAGGAAGAATATGATGAGCTTGGCCATGATCCTCGGTATGTTCCCTGGATTCCTGTCCATGATCGCCGTCTATTATATCTTGAAAGGCTTCGGCCTGACGGATACGCTCGCCTCGCTGGTCATCGTCTATTCCGCCAGCACGGGCCTCGGCTTCTTCATCGCCAAAGGATTCTTTGACACCATCCCGAAGACACTGGATGAGGCGGCTGAGATCGACGGCGCCACCAAATCACAGATCTTCTCCAAGATCATTCTGCCGCTTTCCAAGCCGATCATCGTTTATACGGTGCTGACTTCGTTCCTCGCACCATGGGGCGACTTCATTTTCGTCAGCATGATCATGGGCCCGACCTCTTATAAAAACTATACCGTTGCGCTGGGCTTGTATCATATGGTCGACAAAGAGCACATCAACACGTACTTCCCGCTCTTTGCGGCTGGCTCTGTCCTTGTCGCCATTCCGATCGCCGCCCTCTTCATCGCCTTGCAGCGTTATTACGTCGAAGGTATGACCGGAGGCGCTGTCAAAGGGTAATCTTATGCTTTCCAATTTCTTTGCTTTTTTGGATGCCCCCCGTCTGATAACGGCCGGCTTTGCCAAAAGTCCGGAGAACACGAACGGTTTTACCGTCCGCGACGTCTCCGGACGTCTTTTTCCCCTCACGTCAGTTCTCCCCCAAAAAACAGGCCGTCCGCGGCGGCGCGGTAAGATCTTTGTTCTGGAACTTGCCGACGAGCCGGATATCTCCGGAAACCTGGCCGTTGAAAAAGACGGTTACGCGCCTGCTTTCGTCATTCCGCGCCTCGTGCTGGATTCACCCCGCTATGGCTATTTCGGGGACGATCTGGGCGCTCGCCGGCAAAAAGAAAAAACGTGTTTCCGCCTGTGGGCGCCCACCGCGCTTTCGGTCGAACTTTGCCTTTTTTCGTCCGCCGGCTCCAAAGAACCTTCCGAAAAGTGCAAAATGAAACGGGACAAGGGCGGCACATGGCTCTATGAAGTGCCGGGCGGCCAAAGCGGCCGGTTTTACTGGTACCGCGTCACACGCTATGAAAAGGGAAAGGCGGTTTCCCGCGAGGTGCCCGACCCCTAGTCCCGCGGCGCTTCGGCCGACAGCCAGAAATCGCTGATCTTTGACCCGCGGCGCGCAGATCCGCCCGGATGGGAAAACGATTCGCCCATCCCATTAAAACATCCTGTGGATGCCGTCGTCGCCGAAACGCATATCCGCGACTTGACCTCTCACACGAGCTCCGGCGTGCCGGAACCGCTTCGCGGAAAATATGCCGGCCTTTTTCAGGAAAACACGGTTTCCCCAGGCGGCCGCCCCACGGGTTTTGACCACCTGAAAGCGCTCGGAATCACGCATTTGGAGCTGCTGCCGACCTATACGTATGCTTCCGGAGACAAGACAC
>CAUULH010000100.1:0-5222 GCA_963545875.1 uncultured Ethanoligenens sp. | reverse complement strand
AAGAACGGAGAGCCGGTGGACCCGCTGGTGACCGTCGGCTCCAGCAAGTAAAGCGCTTTTTCGGACAAAAAAGAAGGCCTGCCAAACGGCAGGCCTTCTTTTGCGGTGCAAGATCGATTATTTGCCGTAATAAGCGGCTTTGAAGAGCGCCACGATCTCGCTGACGAGCGGCAGACGCGGATTCGCGCCGGTGCACTGGTCGGAGAACGCTTTGTCGGAGAGCGCTTCGATGTTGTCCATGAACTGCTTTTCCGGAATGCCGGTGGCCTGAAGGCTCATCGGCTCGTTAACGGATTTCATCAGATCGCGGATCGCCTGGACCAGCGATTTGACGCCCTCTTCCGGTGTAGCGGCTTTGAGGCCGAGGCTCTGAGCGATCGCCTGGAAGCGCTTCGGAGCCGTGTAGGTCTCGTATTTCGGCCAGATGGCAAACTTGGTCGGGTTCAATTCGCCGTTATACGCCACGACGAACGGCAGCAGAATGGCGTTGGCGCGGCCGTGCGGGATGTGGTATTCGGCGCCGAGCTTATGGGCCATCGAATGGTTCAGGCCGAGGAACGCGTTGCTGAACGCCATGCCGGCGATGCAGGAAGCGTTGTGCATCTTCATGCGGGCCTCGCGGTCGTTCGCGCCGTCTTTCCAAGCGCGCGGCAGGTATTTGAAGACGATCTGGATGGCTTTCATCGCCAAGCCGTCGGTATAATCGTTGGCAAAGACCGACACATAAGCTTCAATGGCGTGCGTGAGGACATCCAGGCCCGTGTCCGCCGTGGTGGAACGCGGCATCGACATCACGAACTGCGGATCGACGATCGCCACATTCGGGGTGAGGGAATAATCCGTCAGCGGATATTTGAAGTTGTTGACCTTATCGGTGATGACGGCGAACGACGTCACTTCAGAGCCGGTGCCGGACGTGGTCGGAACAGCGACCATCTGGCACTTGGTGCCGAGCTCCGGGAAGTGGTAGGTGCGCTTGCGGATATCCATGAACTTCTGGTAGCCGGCGCGGAAATCGAAGTCCGGATGCTCGTAGAAGAGCCACATGCCTTTCGCCGCATCGATCGCGGAGCCGCCGCCGAGCGCGATGATGACGTCCGGCTGGAACTTGTTCATGCGGTCTACGCCGCGCATGATGGTGTCGTAGGAAGGATCCGGCTCAACTTCGGCAAAGATATCGCTGTGGCAGTATTCCTCACGTTTGCGGAGATAATACAGCACTTTGTCCACGTTGCCGAGTTTGACCATCACGGGGTCGGTCACGATGAACGCGCGGGAAATGTTGGGCATCTTTTCAAGATACCGAACGGCGTCGAACTCGAAGTAGATCTTCGGAGGAACCTTAAACCACTGCATATTGACCCTCCTCTTGGCGATGCGCTTTTTATTGATGAGGTTGATGGCACTGACGTTCTGAGAAACGGAGTTGTGGCCATAAGAACCGCAGCCAAGGGTGAGGGAAGGGATGTTCTCATTGTAGATATCGCCGATGCCGCCGAGAGCCGACGGGCTGTTTACAATGACACGGCCGACTTTCATTTCGTCGCCGTATTTTTTGATGATGTCGTCATTGGTGGAATGGATAACGGCTGTATGGCCGAGGCCGCCGATCTCCAGCATCTTTTTGGCGGCGGCAAAAGCATCATCGGTGCTCTTGGCGACGTAGTAGCCGAGTGTCGGCGAAAGTTTTTCATGGGCAAGGCGCACATCGAAGTCGACGTGGTCGATCTGGCCGAGAAGGATCTTCGTGTTTGCCGGCACTTTGATACCGGCCTGCTCGGCGATCCAGTTGGCCGACTTGCCGACGATGGGCGGATTGACGGAGAACTTGCCGTTCTTTTCGCGCATCACATACTGGGCCAGTTTTTTGGTTTCTTCGCCCTTCGTGAAATAGCAGCCGAATTCCGTCATGATCTTTTCGAATTCGTCCGCGATGGCTTCATCGACGATGACGCCCTGCTCGGAAGCGCAGATCATGCCGTTGTCGAACGTCTTGGAAAGGATGAGGTCATGGCAAGCGCGGCGGAGCTTTGCCGATTTTTCAAAATAGCAAGGCGCGTTGCCGGGGCCGACGCCGAGGGCCGGTTTGCCGCAGGAATAAGCCGACTGCACCATGCCGGGGCCGCCGGTGGCGAGAATGGTGGCCACATCCGGATGCTTCATCAGAGCGGTCGTCGCTTCAATGGAAGGATTGGGGATGAACTGAACGATATTTTTAGGGGCACCCGCTTTTTCGGCCGCTTCCTCAAGAATGCGGGCCGTTTCTGCGCAGCATTTCTGGGCAGACGGATGGAAACCGAAAATGATGGGGTTGCGGGTCTTTGCGGAAATCAGGGATTTGAAAACGACAGTGGAAGTCGGGTTCGTCACCGGCGTAACGCCGGCGATGATGCCGATCGGCTCGGCTACGTCCACATAGCCTTCCATATCGTTCTCATCGATTACGCCCACGGTCTTTGCATTTTTGATATCGTGCCAAATATACTCGCTGGCGTAGATGTTCTTGGTGATCTTGTCTTCATAGACACCGCGTTTGGTCTCTTCGACCGCGAGTTTTGCGAGGTACATATGCTTATCCAGAGCGGCCAGAGACATCGTGTGCACGATATGGTCAACTTTTTCCTGGTCGTATGTGGAAAACTCAGCCAGAGCCTTTTTGGCTTTTTCGACTAAGCCATTCACCATCTGATCGACATCCACATCCGGTTTCTGCGGCGCTTTAGCCGCAGCTTTTGTATCCGTTGCCATCAAATTGCCCCCTTGAAGTTCTAATTGTTAAATATTTATCAATTGCTATTATACGATGGTTATTTGCAAGATTCAAGATGAAAGGATGCAATTCTGTCTATTAGACAGAATTAGTAGAAAACTGACAGATCGTTTAGCTATATTGCACAAGAAGCAGAAAAAGGAAAAACAGCGGAAAATTCAGGCTTTTTCCGCTGTTTCCTCTTGGTTTTGGCCGAGCTGATGTTTGACGCGGTAGCAGAGCGTCATCAAACTGTCGGTCAGATGGACGTTTTCCACCTGAATCTCCGGGTGCCGGCCGGAAAAATCGTAGTGGCTGAAATTCCAGAAACCGGTGACGCCGAGACCGATGAGTTTTTCGGCCATTTCGGCTGCGGCGGTGCGGGAGACCGTCAGCACGGCAACGCGCGGCTGGTATTTTTGGCAAAAAGCGTCGATCCCGGCTGCATCCATGACCGGAATCCCGCGGATGGTCATACCGATGAGCGACGGGTCGATATCGAAGATGCCGATGAGACGGAAGCCGAGCAGAGAGAAATCGAAGTTCAGCGCGATGGCCCGCCCGATGTTGCCGGCGCCGACGACAATGGCGGGAAAGCTTTCGTCAAGCCCTAAGATCTGTTCGATCTTTTCATACAGCTGGGCTACATTGTAGCCGTATCCCTGCTGCCCGAAGCCGCCGAAGCAGTTGAGGTCCTGCCGGATCTGGGAAGCAGTGAGCCCCATGCGCTGGCTCAGCTCTTTCGAAGAGATGCGGACGGTGCCGCTTTTTTTCAGGTCTGCGAGAAATCGATAGTACCGCGGCAGACGCCGGATGACGGAGAGCGAAACGTTATCGTGTTTCGCCATGAGCGTACACCTCGCTTTTCCGATAAAAAATCGGCGCCGGGCGCCGAAAGAAAAATCAAATTAAGAGCGATCAGGCCAGCTTGTCCGCCGTATCCATCACATAATCGCCGAATTCCGAACAAGTGGCGCCGTCCGGGCGGCCGGTGATGGAGAGGCGTTTTTCTTCGAACATGCAGATATCCAATGCTCTTTCGAGCTTGTCGGCCTCTTTTTGGCAGCCGATGTGGGAGAGGAGCATCACGGTCGCGCGGAGCATGGAGCACGGGTCCGCGTATTTGTCGCGGCCTTCCTTCACCATGCGGGGCGCGGAACCGTGGATGGCCTCGAACATGGCGTAGCGCTTGCCGATATTGGCGCTGCCCGCCGTGCCGACGCCGCCCTGGATCTCGGCCGCTTCATCCGTGATGATATCGCCGTACAGGTTGGGCAGGATGAAGACCTTGAAGTCGCGGCGGCGTTTCTCGTCGATGAGCTTGGCCGTCGTGATATCGATGTACCAGTCATCCGTGGTGATCTCCGGATATTCTTTGCCGATCTTCTGGCAGAGCTTGAGGAACTTGCCGTCCGTCGTCTTGACGATGTTTGCCTTGGTGATGATGGAGACACGGCCCTTTTTGTTCTTGTGGGCGTATTCGTAGGCGAGTCGGGCAAGACGCTCGGTGCCTTGTTTCGTGGTCACGACGAAATCGACGGCAAGGTCGTCGTTCACATTCACGCCCTGGCTGCCCACGGCGTAGGAGCCTTCCGTATTTTCGCGGAAGAAGGTCCAGTCGATGCCGAGCGACGGCACTTTCACCGGGCGCACGTTGGCGAAGAGGTCGAGCTCTTTGCGCATGGCCACGTTGGCGCTCTCGATGTTCGGCCACGGGTCACCGGCGCGCGGCGTGGTCGTCGGGCCTTTCAGGATGACATGGCAGGTCTTGAGCTCCGCCATCACGTCGTCCGGTATGGCTTTGCCCGCTTTGGCGCGGTTCTCGATGGTCAGGCCGTCGATGGTCTTGAAAACGACTTTGCCGCTTTTGACTGCGTCCGCCAGCAGATGGCGAAGGATGCGCTCGGCCTCGCGCGTGAGCACCGGGCCGATGCCGTCGCCGCCGCAGACGCCGATAACGATGGGTTTCAGCGAGGCGAAATCGAGAAAATCGCCTTCCGATTTCATTCTCTCCACGCGTGCGAGCTGAGAGGAGATCAAATTTTGAAAAGCCTCTGTCTGGGGTTTGAGTCCTTCGTTCATGAAAAAAGCCTGTCCTTTCTCACTGGTTCCGCTTTTTGGTATAGTTGATGAGGCCGCCCGCGAGGAGCATGTCCCGCTGGCGCTCTGAAATGTCGCAGTGCGCCGAGATCGTCTTGCCCGTCGTTTTATCGAGGAGCGTGATGTGCCGCGCGCCGGCTTCGACTTCCTGTTTCACATTCGGCAGCGCGAGTTCATCCTCAAAATCCAGCTTGTCGTAGTCGCCGGGATCGTCGAAAATGAGCGGCAGGATGCCGTTGTTCACGAGATTGGCGTAGTGGATGCGCGCGAACGATTTGGCCACGACGGCTTTGATGCCGAGGTAGAGCGGCGCGAGCGCCGCGTGTTCGCGCGAGGAGCCCTGCCCGTAGTTGACGCCGCCGACGATGATGCC
>CAUULH010000099.1:0-5411 GCA_963545875.1 uncultured Ethanoligenens sp. | reverse complement strand
ATTCCGCATAGAAATGTTGTTTTTATTCATCGGAGCCGCAGGCCCAGATCTCCTTGGCATACTGAAGGATTGTACGATCGCTCGAGAACATGCCGGCATTCGCCGTATTGAGGAAGCATTTCTTGGCGAAGGCGGCGCGGTCTGCCTGATAATCATGGTTGACGCGCAGGCGGGCATCGCAGTATGCATGGAAATCATACAGCAGGAAATACTGGTCCGCTCGGCTCCAGGTGCGGCGGGTCAGCGAACGGAAGAGCTCCGCGAACATGCCCGTGCCGCCGTCGTCGAACGTGCCGTCTACCAGGGAATCCATCACACGCTTGATGCGGGCATCTTTGCGGTAGATCGCCAGCGGATCGTAGGTGGCTTCGAGATCGGCCAGTTCTTCTTTCTTGGCGCCGAAGATATAGTTATTTTCGGCACCGGCCTGCTCGACGATCTCGATGTTGGCGCCGTCATAGGTGCCCAGCGTGACCGCGCCGTTCAACATGAACTTCATGTTGCTGGTGCCGGACGCTTCGGTGCCCGCCGTAGAGATCTGCTCGGAGATGTCCGCCGCCGGAATGATCTTTTCGGCATAAGAAACGCTGTAATTCTGCACGAAAACGATCTTCATCAGTTTGTTGACCGCGGGGTCGCTTTCGATCAGCTTGGCAATCTCGTTGATATATTTGATAATGGCTTTCGCACGGAAATAGCCGGGAGCCGATTTGGCGCCGAACAGGAACACCGTCGGATAAAAATCCTTCACGCGGCCTTCCTTGATACCATAATAGAGATCGAGGATCGAGAACGCGTTGAGAAGCTGACGTTTATACTCATGCAGACGCTTGACCTGAATATCGAAGAGGAAAGACGGATCGATGGTCACGCCCTCTTCCTTCAAAACATAGTCGGCGAGCTGCTGTTTCTTTTCCTGCTTGATGGCGGCATACGCATCGAGCACTTCTTTGGAATCCTTGAACTGTTCGAGTTTTTTCAGCTCCGTCAGGCGGGTGATCCAGCCGTCGCCGATTTTTTTCGTAACGAAATCCGACAGCTCCGGGTTGGCCAGCGCCAGCCAGCGGCGCTGTGTGATGCCGTTGGTCTTATTGTTGAAGCGCTCCGGCCAGATCTGATACCAGTTGTTCAGCGCGTTCTGTTCGAGGATCTCCGTATGGATCTGCGCCACACCGTTGGTAGAATGGCTCGAGTAGATAGCCAGACGAGCCATATGCACTTTGCCGTCCTGAAGGATGCGATAAGTCTGCTGTTTTTCTTCTGAGATCCCGCGCTTGGTCAGATCGCGCACCAGACGGTTATTGACAGCCACCACATACGGATAGACGTCCGGCAGAACCGACGCGAAAAGGTTGGCATCCCATTTTTCCAGCGCCTCGGCCATGATGGTATGGTTCGTGTAAGCGAAGACTTTCTGGATGAGCGTGAACGCGGCTTCGAACTCCATACCTTTTTCACCGACCAAAAGGCGGAGCAGCTCGGCAATGGAGACCGTAGGATGGGTATCATTCAGCTGAATGGCATATTCGTCCGGCAGTTTGGAATAATCCGTGCCGTGCGTTTTTTCATATTCTTTCAGGATGCTGTGCAGGGAGGCACTGGAGAAGAAATACTGCTGTTTGAGGCGCAGGCGTTTGCCGGCATCTGTGTCGTCATTCGGATAGAGCACGCTCGAAATGGCATCCGCGCTGTTTTTCTCTTCGTAGGCGGCATCGTATTTCTGATCGTTGAACAGCATGAAATCGAACGGGCGCAGCGGCTCGGCCTGCCACAGGCGGAGCGTATTGATCGTCTTGCCGCCGAACCCGATGACCGGCATATCATACGGAACGGCCCAGACAGACTGGTCACCGAACACGATCTTCACTTTTTCATCTTCGCGGCGGACCGACCACGGATCGCCGAAACGCTGCCAGTCGTCCGCGATCTCTTTCTGGAAACCGTCTTCAAAATACTGTTTGAACAGACCGTATTTGTAACGGATGCCGAAGCCGTTGAGCTGAACATCGTGCGTCGCCGCCGAATCGAGGAAGCAGGCCGCAAGACGACCGAGACCGCCGTTTCCGAGCGCCGCGTCTTCAATCTCCTCGAACATGGAGATGGAAAGACCTTTGGCGCTCATCCAGTTCTCCGTCTCTTTGAGGAGACCGAGATTCTGGAGGTTGCTGTAGATCATGCGGCCGATGAGGAATTCGGCCGACAGATAGCAGACTTTTTTACCCTTCTGCGGTTTATCCCAAGAAGCACGGGCCTGCTCCATCGCGGCGAGAGAAACGGCGTTATACAGTTCCACCGTCGTAGAAGAAGAAACCGTTTTCCCATAGGAAGACGCCAGAATTTGTTCGATCCGATCGGTATATACGCTCATGTTTATCTTTCCTTTCAAGTCCTGTTTTTACTTCAAACTCTTCTTCACTTTGGTCTTTAGCGGCTCGGGAAGCCTGCCATACGTCTGCGCGAGTTCGCAAACGCGGGCGGCCAGTTCATCTGTCAACTGGTCCGGCAGAAGCCGCCATTGCCAGTTTCCGCCGATCGTGGACGGGTAATTCATCCGGGCGCTGTTATCTAACGTCAAAAAATCCTGCATCTGAAAAACGGCCGTATTGGCTACACTGGCATATGCCGCGCGGATAATGGCCCACGGGATATCGTTCCGCTTTTTGACTTGCAGATATCTTTTTGCAAACTGCACTTCGCGCCGCTTGGCTTTTTCGAAATAACCCGCCAGCGTTTCGTTATCATGCGTGCCGCCGTAAACGACACAATTCTGTTCAAAATGGATGGGCAGGTTGGTGTTTGCCGCGCCGGCATCAAACCCAAACTCCATCAGTTTCATGCCCGGATAGCCGGCCTGGTCTTTGACCCGGCGCACCTCCGGCGTGACCAAACCGAGGTCCTCGGCAAT
Organism: uncultured Ethanoligenens sp.; assembly: GCA_963545875.1. Classification (GTDB taxonomy): domain Bacteria; phylum Bacillota; class Clostridia; order Oscillospirales; family Ethanoligenentaceae; genus Ethanoligenens. Next base: position 2,506 of record CAUULH010000099.1, on the reverse strand, counting down.
GATCTTGGTATCGGTCAGCACCTCGCCGAAAGCCTGGAGCAGTTTTTTGCCGGGGCCTTCCTTCCAAGTGCCGTTCATGGCTGTCTTTTCTTCGGCCGGAATGGAATAATACCGGACGATGCCGATAAAATGGTCGATGCGGATGACATCGTAGAGCGCGGCGGAAGCCAAAATGCGCTTCTTCCACCAGGCAAAGTCATCCTTCTCCATAACTGCCCAGTTATACAGCGGATTTCCCCAAAGCTGGCCGGTAGCGGAAAACATGTCCGGAGGCACGCCGGCAACCGCAATGGGCTTTTTATCCTCATCCAGTTGAAACAGGTAACCGTTTACCCAAACATCCGAACTGTCGAGCGCGACATAGATCGGGATGTCGCCGATGATCTTAATGCCGTTCTCATTCGCGTATGTTTTCAGCTTCTTCCACTGGCTGTAAAACAAGTACTGACAAAAGCGCCAGAAACCGATCTCTTTCTTTAACTGCTTGCGGAATCTTTCGAGGGTCTCAGAGCGGCGCAGACGGATATCATCCGGCCATTCCGTCCAAGAACGGTTTTCGAAATGCAGCTTGATAGCCATATAGTCGGCGTAATCCACCAGCCAGCCTTCATTTTCGGAAAGAAAAGCCTGATAATCTGCATCATCTGGGTAAGCACTGCGCTCATATGCCTTCTGCAGCAAGGTAAAGCGATTTTCATAGATCGCATTATAATCGACTTCATCCGGGCTTCCGGAGCTTTTGCTGCCATCTTTCCAGTCCGGCTCTGTGACCTCATCCTTTTTTAAAAGGCCTTGTTTGACCAAAAAATCCAAATCAATAAAATACGGATTACCCGCAAAAGCCGAACAACTCTGATAAGGGCTGTCCCCATATCCGGTGGGGCCTAGCGGAAGGACTTGCCAATAGCTCTGCCCCATTTTCTTCAGAAAATCGACAAAAGCATAGGCAGGCTCTCCAAATGTCCCGATGCCATGCGGCGACGGCAAACTGCTGATTGGCAGCAGAACACCCGCGCTTCGCAAAAATGGCTTCTGTTTTTTTAATCTCACTATTTTTCCCCTCCAGATCTTTCAGGCAATTCCATGGTTATTGGCCGGGAACTTCACTGATTCGCAGAATGCAATCGTTTGCATAAATGAAAACCGATACGATCTCTTTCGACTGCGTCTGTTCATGCGGACACCCTAGAAATCAGCCGGGTCGGCACGATGATGTGTGAAGGCATGTTGCTTTTTCGGTTAATCTGGCCATAAAGCAAATCAAACGCCCGGCAGCCGAGCATATCCGCTTCAATATCTACCGAGGTCAATGGCGGATTATAATTTTCCGACAGCGGCACATTGTTGAATCCGGCGACAGAAACATCCTTCGGTACAGAATACCCCCGTTTTGCCAACTGACGAATCGCGGCAAAAGCCTGGGAGTCATCCGCCGCAATGATCCCGTCAATCGGAGAACCGCTGGAAAAAAGAGCCTCAACGACCCCGTCCGCGTCGTTTTCCATGAATTTGCTATGCACCACGATTGCCGGATCGACAGAAAGGCCCGCTTCAGTCAGCGCGCGCCGATAACCTACATAGCGATCCGCCGTAACCATTACACCATCCGCCAGACCAATAAAAGCAATATGGCGTCTTCCCTTTTCGATGAAATAGCGAGTGAGCCGGTATCCTGCGTCCACATTATCGCTGTCGACCCAACTGATCTGATCTTCCCATTGCTTTTCAGGGCGGCCGATCATCACGATGGGGAAATGGCTGCCGACAGAAAAATGAAGATACCGCTGATCCATGCGTGAAACCGTGAGAATAATTCCCTCGGTAACCCCGCCGCCGATAAAATTGCGGATCGAAATGTCTTCCGACTCCGGATTCTCACCAACAGAAAGGAGGATATCATATCCTTTTGCATTTGCCTGCGCCATGATACCACGCAGCAGTTCGGAAAAAAAGACGTGGTGAAAGGCACGATCGCCCGTCGTTGGAAGCAAAACGCCGACAATATTCGTCGTTCGCCTGACTAAAGAGCGAGCAATAATGTTCGGATGGTAATCCATCTCTCGCATGACACGGCGTACGCGTTCACAAGTTTCCGTGCTGATATGCGGATTTTTGGAGATGACACGTGAAACTGTTGATGGCGTGACATTAGCAATTCTGGCAATATCGGAAATCGTGACGCGCATCCCTTTTTCCTGCCATTTCTTCGTTTTTTACGGCAAAAAGAAAATAATCCACCGTTTTTAAAAACGAAATAGATGAGGTATGTTAACATTGTACCATTTCCCGAATAGCCTTTCAAGCAATTTTGGAAACAATTTTGATCAATTTCACGGTAGATATACAGCAGAAGAAGTTTATTTCTAGGCAAAAATAGATCCGGACCCTCCCATAGAGAAAGGTCCTGATCTATCATCGTTGCTGTTTACACAGAGCGTTCAGCTTGATATCAAGCTGCGACGCAAAGATTATGAATTGGCCGCGTTATTAGCCGCTTCTGTCTTCC
>CAUULH010000098.1:0-5416 GCA_963545875.1 uncultured Ethanoligenens sp. | reverse complement strand
TCAGAACGATGAAGGAACCGAAGCTCAACCTCACCGTTTGTCATCGCTCGGCGTCTTGACATACCGAAGTACGTGTAACGTCAATAAAACTATGCCATTATTCTATATCAATTCATTGAAGAAATCAAGCGTTCAAGCCAAAAATCAGGAAAAATATTTTGTCCACTTTTTGTCCATTCTACCTGAATTTCAGACGGTTATGGACGGTTATAGACAAGCATTCCAATGAAATGGAAAATCCCCACAAACCCTTTAGCAATGCGGGTTTATGGGGATTTGACTTGGTGGACACATCGGGACTCGAACCCAAGACCTCTTGCGTGTGAAGCAAGCGCTCTAACCTGCTGAGCTATGCGTCCATCTAAACGTGCGAGCGCACGTTTAATTATTTGGTGACCCGGAGGGGAATTGAACCCCTGTTACAGCCGTGAAAGGGCCGTGTCTTAACCGCTTGACCACCGGGTCATAAAAGAGAGCCCAAAAAGGCGACTTTTATAAAGTTAAACTTTATTGGTAGCGGCAGTTGGGGTCGAACCAACGACACTGCGGGTATGAACCGCATGCTCTAGCCAACTGAGCTATGCCGCCATATGAAAGCGTGTATAGAATACACGCTTATTCACTTTTGAGGGCCGTTTTTAATTATAGCATCTTAGAAAGCGGCTTGTCAAGATTTTGTGAAAGAAAACCTCATGGATTGAGGGAATAGTTCGGCGCCTCTTTGGTGATATAGATATCATGCGGATGGCTCTCTTTGAGGCCCGCGCCGGTGATGCGGACAAACTGGCCTTTTTCCTGAAGTTCTGAAAGGGTATGGCAGCCGCAGTAGCCCATGCCGGAGCGCACGCCGCCGATCATCTGGAACACGGTGTCGGATACCGGGCCCTTGTAAGGCACGCGGCCTTCTACGCCTTCCGGAACGAGCTTTTTGGCGTTCTCCTGAAAATAGCGGTCTTTGCTGCCGGCATTCATCGCGCCGAGGCTGCCCATGCCGCGATAGACTTTGAAACGGCGTCCCTGATAGATCTCGCTTTCACCCGGCGATTCCTCGCATCCGGCGAACAGAGAGCCCATCATTACGGAATCCGCCCCGGCGGCGAGCGCTTTCACGACATCGCCGGAATACTTTACGCCGCCGTCGGCGATGACCGGAATACCGTATTCGGCGGCCGCGCAGGCGCAGTCGTAGATGGCGGTGATCTGAGGCACGCCGATGCCGGAAATGATGCGCGTGGTGCAGATGGAGCCGGGTCCGATACCGACTTTTACCGCATCGGCGCCGGCTTTGATGAGGTCGACCGCCGCTTCTGCTGTCGCGATATTGCCTGCGATGACCTGCACGTCGGGGAAGTGGGCCTTCACGTTCTTCAAGCAGTCCAGAATACCCTTGGAATGGCCGTGGGCGCTGTCTAAGACTAACACGTCCACCTGGGCGTCCACCAGTGCCTGCGTGCGCTCCAGCACGTCGTGCGTCACGCCGATGGCGGCACCGCAGAGAAGGCGGCCGTCCGCGTCGCGCGCGGAATTCGGATACTGTACGGATTTTTCGATATCCTTGATGGTGATGAGCCCTTTGAGCATCCCCTGATCGTCCACGATGAGGAGCTTTTCGATTTTGTGCTTCATCAGGATGGCTTTGGCCTGTTCCAGCGTGGTGCCTACCGGCGCCGTCACCAGATGGTCTTTCGTCATCACTTCGCTGACCTTGGTGTTATAGTCGGTGATGAAACGCATATCGCGGTTGGTGATGATACCTACCAGTTTTCCATTTTCGCAGATCGGCACGCCGGAGATCTTATATTTGCCCATAAGCGCATCCGCGTCGCGGACGAGATGATCGGGCGAGAGATAGAACGGATTGGCGATGACGCCGTTCTCACTGCGTTTCACCTTGTCCACTTCATCAGCCTGACGCTCGATGGACATGTTCTTGTGGATGATGCCGATGCCGCCTTCGCGCGCAACGGCGATGGCCATATTGGATTCGGTCACCGTATCCATCGCCGCGGTGAGGATGGGCACATTGAGTTTGATCGTTTTCGTCAGGCGGGTGCGAACATCCACCTCGCGCGGCAGTACATCCGATTTGGCCGGGATGAGCAGCACGTCGTCAAACGTCAGGCCCTCTTTCACAAATTTTTCGCCGGCATGGGTATTCAGCATGTTCGAAACTCCTTTCGCAGATTCTTCAAAGCAGGGCCATTGCTGGAAATCGTATAAAAAAACATCCGGATGCATTTTGCGCGTCAAAATGATCACAGGACGCAGACAAACAGCAACTGTTTCCGAAGGATTATTCCCCATTTTATCACAACGAAACGACCTTGACAACGGTTATTTCAGAAAATGAAATATTTTATGCAAGACAGCTGAATAAATGACGGAATTTGGTACATTTCCAGATGATACAACGACCGCCGGCGTATACGGCCAAGCAGCCGGGTCACAATAAAAAACGAAATCGGTCTGTTTTACGGGCTGAAAAAAGAAGGAGATCAATATGGCGGTCACCAAAAAGCAATATAAACAGATGGCCAAGACGGAATCGCCGGATTCGCCGATCGTCAAGAACTGTATCTGGGCTTTTTTTGTCGGCGGCGCCATCTGCACGCTGGGGCAGGTGCTGACGAACGTTTATCAGGCTTTTGGGCTGGCAGAGCTCGATGCATCCAATTCAACCACCGTCACGCTCGTTTTTCTCGGCGCGTTCCTTACGGGCCTGCATGTTTACGATAGGCTGGCTAAGTACGCGGGAGCAGGAACCATCGTGCCTATCACGGGTTTTGCGAATGCCGTGGTCTCTCCGGCGCTCGAATATAAGAGCGAAGGATTCGTGCTGGGCCTCGGCTCCAAAATGTTCACGGTAGCGGGGCCGGTGCTGGTGTTCGGCATCACGTCCTCGGTGGTCTACGGGCTGATATTGTGGCTGTTCCGCCTTTATTGATTCGAAAGGAGAGATCGCCTTGGCTGCAAGAGTGGGACGCTATACCGTGAGGATGGATCGACCGCCCGTTATCAAAGGCTATGCGTCGGTCGTCGGGAAAAAAGAGGGAGAAGGGCCGCTCGCCGATGAGTTCGACCAGGTGGAAAACGATACGACGTTCGGCGAAAAAACGTGGGAGAAAGCGGAGAGCCGCCTGCAAAACGACACCCTCAATAAAGCCTTGCGAAAGGCCAACGTTACGGCAAGCACGATCGACATCATCTTTGCGGGCGATCTGCTCAACCAGTGCATCGGCACGAGCTTTGGATTGAGAGAATTCGGCATTCCGTTTGCCGGGCTGTTCGGCGCGTGCTCCACGATGGCGGAATCGCTGGGGATAGCGTCGCTGTTTGTGGAGACCGGTATCGCCAATATGGCGGCGGCGCTCACTTCTTCCCATTTCTGCTCGGCGGAGCGGCAGTACCGTCTGCCTCTGGAATACGGCGGGCAGCGTTCGCCTACCGCTCAGTGGACCGTGACGGGCTCAGGCGCCGTCATCGTCGGAAGAGAAGGCGAGGGGACGTGTGTCCGGGAAGTGACGTTCGGGCGCATCGTGGACCTCGGCGTCAAAGACCAGAGCAATATGGGCGCGGCGATGGCGCCGGCCGCCGCCGATACGTTCAAGCATTATTTTGACGACACCGGCGCTTCGCCCGAGGATTTCGACCTCATCGCCACGGGTGATCTGGGATTGGTAGGCAGCCGCCTTTTAGGCGAGCTGCTTGCAAAAGAAAATCTCTCGCTCGGCGGACGATACCGCGACTGCGGGCTGATGATCTATGACCGTGAAAAACAGGATGTCCATGCGGGCGGCTCCGGGTGCGGCTGCTCCGCTTCCGTGCTCTGCTCGCATATCTTGAACAAGCTGAAAAGCAAAGACTTGCGCGAGGTGCTGTTTATGTCAACCGGCGCCCTGATGAGCCCTACCAGCGTCCAGCAGGGAGAATCCATCCCGTCTGTCGCGCATCTTCTTCATCTTTCCGCCGGCTGACTGAAAGGGGGAAACAAAATGGAATATTTTCGTGCCTTTCTGGTGGGCGGCGTCCTGTGCATCATTGGGCAGATCCTGATCGATAAAACGAAGATGACGCCCGCGCGCATCCTCGTGACCTATGTGACAGCGGGCGTTGTGCTCACAGCCGTGGGAATCTACCGGCCGCTGGTTGAATTTGGAGGCGCGGGCGCCACCGTTCCGCTCACCGGTTTCGGCTATGCGCTGGCCAACGGCGTAAAAGAAGCCGTTGCGGCGAAAGGGTTTCTCGGCGTTTTTCTCGGCGGCGTGACGGCAACGTCGGGCGGCATCGCGGCAGCTATTTTTTTCGGTTATCTCGTTTCACTGGTCTTCAAACCGAGCGATAAAGCATAAAAACCGCCGTGTGATCGAATACACACGGCGGTTTTTATGCGCTTAAATGGTTTCGCTTAGGAAAGGGATTTTCCGGCTTCAAGCTCTTTTACGTAATTGAGCAGATTGGTGACCTGAGAAGAATAGACATACAGGCCGCCGTTCCCGTTGTTCTCGACGAAGAGTTTATCATTGTCGATCGGATAGAACGAGATCGTCTGAGAAGCGGATCCGTCGTTGAACGTAAACGTGAAAGTGGTCTGTGCAGAAGTGTTGGCCGGTTTGGAGCCGCTTCCGCTCGTCGTCAAGCTCACCAGATCGGAGAAGAATGTCTGGAAGTTGGAAGATTTGATGGACTTTCCACTGGCATCGGTCACTTTGAGAGTCGAATTTTTATCCGTGACGTTGAACGTATAGGAATCGCTCCCGTTTTGGATCGTCAAAGTCTTGACCTTGTCGACGCTGACGTCGAAGACGGTCGTACTCAGAACATCGCCCAGTTCATAGTCATAGAAATCCGCCGACGAAGTCGAGACGGCATAGATGGCCTTTTTGCCGGTCACCGTCGCGTAGACGAGGCTGTTTGCCGTGTCCACATTGCCGAAAGATACGGTCGTATCCTGGCCGTCCACCGTGTAGGTGAGCGTGTAGGCCGGTTTGAGCAGGCCGTATTGCTGAAGGCTCGCGTCGGATACGTCTACGCTGACGACCTTGGTGGCCGAAAAGCTCTGCAGGTCGGTCGTGATCGTCCCAAGGTTGGTCGAGTTGGTCTCATAGCTGATGGGTGACTGGAGCGTGTAGGTATAGGTCGTGCTGCTGGAAGAAGAAGTGGTGGACGAAGACGAGGACGATGTGGTGCTCGCTTTTACCGCCACAGTGAAAGGGGTAGCGCGCGACGTGCCGCCGAACTTATAAGCAGTCAGGTTGGCCGAGGTGCTCATCGAGGTGATCGTATCGCTGGCATAGGTGAGCGCCGACTGCGTAAAGTCGATGCTGGACATCGTCGAACTGACGTAAACGTCGTTCGTGCCGGGCTTCAAGACATAGACGCCGCTGCCGGAAGGCGCGGAGTTCCCGATCTTGATGGT
>CAUULH010000097.1:0-5440 GCA_963545875.1 uncultured Ethanoligenens sp. | reverse complement strand
CCCGAGCCGGAAGAAGACGAAGAGGAAGCGAACTTTGCGAACTGGACGTTCACTTTATCGGCCGTCGTGCCGATCGCATAGGCGACGAACTGCTGCACATCCGACGCGTTCACGCCCGCAACGGTCGAATCTCCGCTGTTGAGCATCACACCGATCGTGAGATTCTTGACGGAACCGCCCTGATCTTTCACCTGCTGCTCTACTTTGTTGTAAAGATAACTGGTGTCGTGGCTCTCCTGCGTGACCGTACCGGTCGTTGTGCTGGAGCTGCCGCTGGTCGTGTAGGTCGGCTCGGTCTCATTGACGCCCACCGTGCCGCCCGACGACGTCGTGCCGTTCCCCGATATCGTGACGCTCGAGCTTACTTCCGACGGCAGGCCGGAGCCGCTGTTCGGGCCGGAATAGGTAGTGGTATCGGTCGTCGTCTCGGAAAAGTCGAGCGTGGCCGCCGGCGAGACTTTTACATTTTTCGTTCCGTAGACGGAGCCCAGCACGGAAAGGACTTTTTCTTTGACTTCATTTTCCACTTCCGATTGGAGCGCCAGCTGCTCCGTCGTGTCGCCGGAAGTCGAACCGTCGGCGTTGTTGAGCGTGTTGCCGTCGCTGTCTTCTACCGTTACATTATCGGCGGAAAGGCCCGAAACGCTGTGCGATACCAGATTGACGATGCCCGTCACCTGCTTGCTGGTGAGGGTATAGCCGGTATTGAGCGTGAGTTTGACGCTCGCCGTCACCGATTTTTCATCGGACTCCAAAACATAAGTGTCGTCGTTATCCTGCGTAATGGTAACGATGGCACTCTTGACGGCCGGGATCGTCTCGATGGTACTTTGCAGCCGGTCCTGGGTCTGATACTGATAAAGCGTCTTCTTATCGCTGTCCGTCATCGCCCAGGTGCTGCCACTCGAATAGATGGAATAATTGAGCGTCGTGGAAGGATAACCGTCTACCGCGAGCTCCATACGGGCTTTATCAGCCACCGAACTGTCCACATAAATGTCGTTGCCTTGAAGTTTATAGCTGATGCTGCGCGTCTGGAGATCGGAAATGATCTCGCCGGATTCCTGATCCGTCAGGCCGCTGTAAAGCAGCTCGTACTGTGTCTGCGTCAGCAGAACGTCCGCCACGATAGCGCCGATGATCGCTGCGGCAACAATGACAATGAGCAGAATTTTATTTTTCCTGCTCATCGATCCCCAGAATTTCTTAATGGCATCCAAGCGTTTTTGGAAACTTGAATTCATCGCGCCGCCTCCCCTTCGAAGCCTATCACATCTGCATGTTCATAATGGTGGTGTAGGCCGTCAGGGCATTGTTTCTCACACTCGTCACCATCTGAAGGGCCACTTGCGCCTTGCTGCTGTCGATCACAAGCTGCGCGGGATTGTCCATCTCGCCGGCGGCCGTTTTGACGACATCCGCCTGAAAAGCGGAATCCGTCGAATTGACGTTGTTCACCAAATTATCATAGATATTCTGGAACATCTCCGTGCCATCTATGGAAGAAACGCTGGAAGAAGAAGTGTCGGAAGATGAAACTGAGGACAGCGCCTGGGAAATCGACGAAATATCCAAAAGATTTTCCTTCTTTCTGAAAAAGTGAAGAAAAGGCTAAAGTATTGAAATTACTTTCCGATATCAAGAGAAGTAACCGCCATGCCTTTGAGCGCGTTGAACGACGTTACATCAGCAGAGTAGGAACGGGATGCTTCCATGAGATCAGTCATCTCCGTAACAGTATCCACGTTCGATGACTCCACATACCCTTGCGCATTGGCATCGGAACTGGTCGGATCATAAGTGAGCTTTAGATCCGTATCGTCCTCGTTAATGGAATCCACTTTCACGCCGCCTGGGCCTTCGCCTGTGGCGCCGGCCAGATAGCCGTCGAAAGTGGACTGCGTTTGTTCGGAAAAAGTGACGGTCTTTCGGCGATAAGCACCGCCCGCGGACGTTTCCGTCGTGTCCTGATTGGCAAGATTTTCTGAGATCACATCCATCCGGAGCCGCTCCGCGGTAAGCCCTGAGCCGGGGATGTTAAGTGCATTCAAGAACATCAGGATGTCCCTCCCGCGGCCATTTTGAGCAGGGAAAGCTGCTCCGAGACGCCGCGTGTCAGATAGTTGTATTGGAGCTGGTTCCGCATCAGTTCCACCATTTGAGATTCTATATCCACACCGTTTCCATCGGAAAGATCGATGGCATCCGGGCTCTCTTCCAGCTGGGCATTGACTCCGGACAATTCGGAAGAGGTCAGATGGTCATCGGAAATGGCGTTTTCAAGCGCCGACTCAAAAGAGACACTTTTTTCGTGATAACCGGGTGTATCGGCATTCGCGATATTATCGCTGATGGCGTTTGCCTGCTGCCAATAAGCATCGATCGCTTTTGTTCCGACATCAATCGACAATGAATCGACCGCACTCGACATAAGCCTTCCTCCTTTTCCCCGGCAAAAGTATATTTTGCCTGAGCCGCACGCCCTGCATGCAGTGAAAATTTCCAATTTGTCGAATTATGCTTGATTCAGTGAATTTTTTTTGTTATGAACGTCTAAAAGAATTATACCGCTTTGCTTTTTTATACGCAACCGGTTTTTTGTGAAAAAAACACGGTATTTTGCAGAATTATTGGTATTAAAGTAGTTCGTAAAGTATATGGAAAATTTTACGGTGTTTTTTTGTCGTTTTTTACTTATTATATCGTCTTTCACACGAAAACGCAAGAGATTGTTTGTTCTTTGGCTGGCCACAGCCCGATTGCGAATGTTTCTTTGCGTGTCGCCGAACGAAATCGTTTTCTCTCTTGCATATTCGACAAGAAAGGGTATAATGATGGGAGAAAAAAGGGACGGAGCCGTATCCCCGCCCTTTCATGTGCAGGAGGTCTGCCGTTTGAAACGAGAGCCATTCCGTCCTTTCCGGACGGCAAAACCTTTCCGTCCGGGCATCGTCGCCGTCGCGGCGGCGGTCGTACTCTGTGCGGCCGTTCCGCTCGTCACGATGGGCCTGACTTCAAAAGCCGCCGCCACTCAAGCGGTTTCTTCGTCCGGCAGCACGGGGACCTCATCCGCGTCGGCGGATGCTTCCGCTGTTTCCGAAACGCCGCTTGAAAAAGCCGCCGCCGCTCTGCCCGATGTTCAGGTTTCGCTGGCCCAGGCGGTGAAACCTCTTCGGGTAGAAGTAGACCTCGGAACGCAGAACGTCGTGGTCTATGACGCGCAGAACCGCGTGGTAGAAGCTTTCGTCTGCTCGAGCGGCGTCGCCGGAAGCGACACGCCGACCGGCACTTACACCGTCTCCGACCGTGGCTATTCGTTCTACAACTCCAAATATAAAGAGGGCGCCTATTATTGGGTGCGCTTCAACGGCAGTTATCTTTTCCACAGCGTGCCGTTCGATGCGAACAAACAGATCGTACAGACTCAGGTGGAAAAACTTGGCGAGCCGTCCTCCAACGGCTGTATCCACCTTTCGATGGATAACGCCATTTGGATCTATAAAAACATTCCCCGCGGCACTCAAGTCGTCGTGAAAAACTAAACGACAGCCGGACCGCGTAAAAAACGACCGCAGAGGCATGGCTTCTGCGGTCGTTTTTTAACCGGATATCAGACTTTTTCGCCTTCAAAATTGACGCCGTGTGTGATCTCGGCGAAATTCCCGCCTTCCCGGCAGAAACGCTCGGCTAAAGGCCAGGCATCGCGGAAACGGCGGCAGGCGATATCGAACAGCTCATAGGCGGTATGCTCCAGCGCTTCGTTTCCGGGCTCATGGACAGCCCGATTCTCGTTTGCGTAATCGATTTCGGTATCCGGCTCAACCGGATGGATGAGCGCCATCACCGCGGGATGACAGCTCTCCGTCAAACGTCTCGCAAAAGCGACGGCCCGCCTTTTAAAGCCGCGCGGGCTGTAAAAGAGACTGTAGATGATCTTCATGCTCAAAAAAGAATGGGAGATCGCCTTTATCGAACATTCTTGGCCGAACTGCTCCCGGAACAGACCCTGATACATCCGGCAGACAGGCACCAGCTCCGGCGTGCGCTGAAAATGGCTGATGACGGAAAAATCCCGAATGGTCAGGCGGCGCAGTCTTTTGAGCAGGAGAACATCCAGATTCGTCTCGATCTGGCGGTGCAGATAGTTCTGACCCGCCTGCGGCAGCACTTTTTTGAAAAGACGCTGCATCCCGTAAACATAAGGATGGAACGTGCTGTCTAAAATATAATGGGACAGATAGCCGCAGAAATAGGAAAGCAGGATCTGCTTTTCTTCCCCCTGCGCTTTCTGACAGCAGGAAGCCATGTAGGCCAAAACCGCTTCCATGTCTTTTTCGTGCATCGCCACGCCCATGCGGGAAAGACGCCGCCAGCAGAAATGGACAGGCGGGGAAAAGAACAAAAAATCCGGCCCCTGCGAGCCCCATGTATACACACTGGCACACTGTGGCTGCAAAGCGAATGAAGGCGCCACCGTCTGGCTGAACAGATAGTGTGTGATAATGGCGGGCACGCCGCATCTCTCCTTCCGCGACTTTGGGCGGTCTTGCGCCCGCAAATTGCCGGCGATCCGCACTCCTGCCTATTCTACCCTGAAACCGGCAAATATGCAAGCGGACAAGGCCCAGATCTTACCAGACAGAAAGAACGGCATGGAACTTAAAGATCGTTCCATGCCGTTTAATTTTATTTCAAAATACGCGGGAAAATCTTTTCGAGGGCTTTGGCCGGCCGTATATTCGAACGAAAAAAGCTCAGGCCTTTCGGCGGCGCAGGAGCAGAAACGCCATGCCCGCCGCCCAAAAGACCGCGGCGGAAACATCGGCGGGCTCCGCGCCCGTATCCGGGTTTGTTACCTGCGTCTCGGAAGACGTGCTCGAGGCACTCGCCGTTCCAGCCGGCGAAGCGGATACCGCGGGCGCCGTATAAACGGAAACGCTGACGTCCCGGAGATCATACAAGGTGTCTTTGCTCTCTTTCAGCCGCTGATAAGCCGAAAGACCTTCCAGCGCCTGTTCGGAAGCGATCAGATTATCCGTGCCGTTCGCATCGTGCCGGAACGCGCCGTCACTCATCGAAAAGGCCAGCAGGTTGGAAAGCGGATCTTTTCCGTTTTTGACGAAGCGGGCATCCGCCGTGGGGTCGATACCCAGCGAGGTGAGCGCGATGACGACCTGAGCCGTGCTTTCGGCCGCTTCGCTCGTGGAAGAGGAAGCGACAAAGCCGCCGTCCGCCTGCTCCGCACTCGAAAGATACGCCAGCGCTTTATTGACGGCCGCCTGCACGCCGCTTTCCGTCACATGCTGAGAAAGAGCAGAAACAGCCATCGCGGTGATATCCACGTCGCCCGCCAGACCGGAGACGAGTGAGAAGCTGCCGTTCGTGTTCTGCGCTTTCAGAAGATCGGATACCAGATCGGCTTTGGAGAAAGCCGCGTCGG
>CAUULH010000096.1:0-5490 GCA_963545875.1 uncultured Ethanoligenens sp. | reverse complement strand
GCCAAACATGCCGAAGCTGCCGCACAGGCGCGCGCCGCGGCGGCGGAAGCCCCGGCAAAAGAGAAAAAGCGAAAGAAGAAATTTGAGATCGACCTGCCGCTTACGGACGAAGAAGACACGGTAAGCGAAACGAAATCGCCCGAGCTCGATTCTCTGGTAGAAAAAATCAAAAATCTGCGCGCGCCGCATGAAAAATCTCAGGACGCGGAGCCGGGACCGGTCTCACCGCCGGATAAACAGGACGCGCCGCCGTGGGAAGAACAGCCGGCGGATGCCGCCGACGCGGAGGAGAATAAAGAAAAACCGTATGAATATCCGCCGCTCTCCCTGCTCGACGCCGGCCGCGCGCCGGATACCCGCGGGCAGGCGGAAGAATTTAACGCCGAGCGGCTGGTGGAGACGCTCCGAAGTTTCGGTGTGTCGACGCGCATCACCGGCATCTGCCCGGGCCCGGCCGTCACGCGGTATGAGATCCAGCCGGCGGCGGGCGTCAAGATCAGCCGGATCACCTCGCTGGCGGACGATATCGCGCTCAATCTCGCGGCGGGCGGCGTGCGCATCGAAGCGCCCATTCCCAACAAGTCGGCCGTGGGCGTCGAGGTGCCGAACAAGAATGTCAGCATCGTACATATCCGCAGCCTTCTTACTTCGGCCGAATTCGTCCACGCGCCGAGCAGATTGACTATGGCGCTCGGCAACGACATCGCCGGGCACAGTACGGTGGCCGATATCGGCAAAATGCCGCATCTGCTCATCGCGGGCGCGACCGGCTCCGGCAAATCGGTCTGCATCAATTCGATCATCGTCAGCCTGCTGTATAAGGCCAAGCCCGACGAGGTCCGCTTTCTGATGATCGACCCGAAAGTCGTGGAGCTCGGCGTCTACAACGGCATCCCGCACCTGCTCGTGCCGGTGGTGACCGACCCTCGCAAGGCGGCCGGCGCGCTGAACTGGGCCGTGAGCGAGATGCAGGGCCGCTATAAAGCGTTTGCCGAGAACAACGTGCGCGATCTGCGCGGCTTCAACGAACTGGCCGCGAAAAACGACGAGCTCAAACCGATGCCGCAGATCGTCATCATCATCGACGAGCTGTCCGACCTGATGATGGTGGCCTCCAAAGACGTGGAGGATGCCATCTGCCGTCTGGCGCAGATGGCGCGCGCGGCGGGTATGCACCTCGTCATCGCCACACAGCGCCCGTCGGTCGATGTTATCACCGGCGTCATCAAAGCCAATATTCCGTCCCGCATCGCATTCGCGGTCTCCTCGCAGGTCGATTCCCGCACTATTCTCGACAGCGGCGGCGCGGAAAAACTGCTCGGACGCGGCGATATGCTTTTTCTGCCCATCGGGGCCTCTAAACCGATGCGCGTGCAGGGCTGTTTCGTTTCGGATAAAGAAGTGGAAGACGTCGTGGCGTTCGTGAAAAAGAACGCCGAGGCCGAATACGACGAGGAAGTGGCCGGCGAGATCGAAAAGCAGGCCACGAAAGAAGAAGAGAAGAAAGATCCGGCCACCGACGATGTGGACCCGATGTTTACCCAGGCGGCCGAATGCGTGATCGACGCAGGGCAGGCATCCACTTCCATGCTCCAGCGCAGGCTCAAGCTGGGCTATTCCCACGCGGCGCGCATCGTGGACGAGATGGAGGCGCGCGGTATCGTCGGGCCGCCCGACGGCAGCAAGCCCCGCAAAGTGCTCATCTCCCGCCAGCAGTGGATGGAGATGCGCATCGACCGCGCTCCGTGATTTTTTGAAGGAGTTCTATGTTTTTACCCATTTCCCGCGAAGAGATGCTGGCCGCAGGCTGGCATTATTTTGATTTTATCTGCGTGACGGGCGACGCCTACGTCGATCACCCGAGTTTCGGCATCGCCATTATTTCCCGCGTGCTGGAGGCGGAAGGCTTTCATGTGGGCATCCTGGCCCAGCCGGATTTTCACGGACCCGAAGGCGTAAAAGCGCTCGGCCGCCCGCGGTACGGCTTTTTTGTCACGGGCGGCAACATCGACTCGATGGTGGCGCACTATACGGTAGCCAAGCGTCCGAGGAAAAGGGACGTCTATTCGCCCGGCGGCAAGACGCACCTCCGCCCGGACCGCGCGTCGCTCGTCTATACCCGTCTGCTCAAAGAAGCCTATCCGGACTGCCCGGTCGTCCTCGGCGGGCTCGAAGCCAGCCTGCGCCGCTTTGCGCACTACGACTATTGGGCGGATAAGGTTCTGCCGTCCATCCTGCCCGATTCGGGCGCGGACCTTCTGGTCTATGGGATGGGCGAGCACCAGACCGTCGAGATCGCGAAGCGGCTCGGAAACCGAGAAAAGGCGGAAAACCTGCGCGATATCCGGGGCACCTGCTATTTCACAAAAGAAGCGCCGGAAGGCGATTGCCGTTTCTGCCCGTCGTTCGACGAGGTGAGAGCGGATAAAAAAGCCTATGCGCGCGCGTTCCGCATCCAGTACGACGAGCACGACGCCGTCGCCGGCGGCACGGTCGTCCAGCGGTATCCCGGCGGGTATCTCGTGCAGAACCGCCCGTCGCTCCCGCTCACGACCGAGGAGCTCGACCGCGTGTACGCCCTGCCGTATACGCGCGAGCCGCATCCTTCCTACGCCAAAGAGGGCGGCGTGCCGGGCGTGGAGGAAGTGTCGTTTTCCATCACGCAGAGCCGGGGCTGTTTCGGCGCGTGCAATTTCTGTTCCATCGCGTTCCATCAGGGCCGGATGGTGACGAGCCGGAGCGAGCATTCTCTGCTCGCGGAGGCCGAATCGCTCACCAAGCGCCCGGATTTCAAAGGCTACATCCACGATGTCGGCGGCCCGACGGCCAATTTTCGCGATCTTTCGTGTGAAAAGCAGAAAACGGCGGGCCTGTGCCGGGGCAGAAAATGCCTTGCGCCATTTCCCTGCCCGAACCTGAAAGTTTCCCACGCGGCCTATCTGTCCATCCTGCGCAAAATGCGCGCTTTGCCGGGCGTAAAGCGCGTGTTCATCCGTTCCGGTATCCGGTACGATTATCTGATGCTCGACCCGGACGAGCGCTTTTTCAAAGATCTGGTGAAGTATCATGTCAGCGGCCAGCTCAAAGTCGCGCCGGAGCACTGTTCCGCCGCCGTGCTCGATAAAATGGGCAAACCGCACATCGAGGCGTATCTCAAATTTGAGAAACGGTTCAAGGAACTGACCGAATCCGCGGGCAAAGAGCAGTATCTCGTGCCGTATCTGATGTCCTCGCATCCCGGCAGCACGCTGAAAGACGCGGTGGCGCTCGCGCTTTTTCTCAAGCGCGAGCACATCCGCCCGGAGCAGGTGCAGGATTTTTACCCCACGCCTGGCACGCTTTCCACCTGTATCTTTTATACCGGCATCGACCCGTATACCGAAAAGCCGGTCTATGTGCCGAAAAGACCGGAAGAAAAGGCCATGCAGCGCGCGCTTCTCCAGTATTTTCTGCCCAAGAACCGCCCGCTGGTCGAAAAAGCCCTCGCGCTCGCGGGCAGGCGGGATCTTATCGGCACTGGGCCGCATTGTCTTATCCCGCCCGCGCACGGCGAACGCCCGGCCTTTAGACCGCATGAGCAGGAGAGGAGGAGGAGCGCGTGGCATCCCGCAAAAAAAAGAAGGCGGTAAAGCCCTGGCAGGGCGTATTAGGCGCTTTCGTCGTCCTGTTCGTCGTCTTTGCCAACCTGCTGGCGAACCGAAGCCTGCCCGCCTTTCTGCAAAAGCCGCTCGACGCGCTCAATTCGACGACGAGCGGCCTGCTTTACACGGTCGATTCCCGCCCGGCGCTCTCCGGGCTCTCGGTGCATTTCATCGACGTCGGGCAGGGCGACAGTGAGCTCATCTGGTGCGGCGGCGAGGCCATGATGATCGACGGCGGCCCGAACGATTCCGACGGCAAAGCGGAGCAGTACGCCGCCGCTTACGGCATCAAGACGCTCAAATACATCGTGCCGACGCATCCGGACGAGGACCACACGGGCGGCCTTACCGACGTGGTGGAAAAACTGACGGTGCAGAACGCCATCATGACCGACGCCACCGCAAACACGCGCACCTTTGAAAAATTGCTGGATACGATCAAGACACGCAAGGTGAACGTCATCCGGGCCAAAGCGGGCGCACGCTATACGCTGGGCGGCGCGTCGTTCATCATCGAGGGGCCGGTGAAAGAATACGACGACACGAACGATATGTCCATCGTCATCAAAGTGCAGTACGGAAGCAAAAAATTCCTCTTTACGGGCGACGCGCCGGTGGCCGCCGAAGAAGATATGCTCGCCAAAGGCGAAGACCTCAGCGCCGACGTGCTGAAAGTGGGCCATCACGGCAGCAAGACGGCGACTTCCGCCGCGTTTTTAAAAGCGGTCTCGCCGAAATACGGCATCCTCAGTGTTGGGGCGAACAATTCTTACGGCCTGCCGAATCAGGTGATCTTAGACCGGCTCTCGTCGTTCGGCGTCAAGATCTTCCGAACGGATGAGCAGGGGACCATCGTGATGCAGACGAACGGCAGCGATCTTACGATCTACACGGAGAAATAGCATGAACGTTTTCATCCTCGACCGTTTTGAGGGCGAGATGGCCGTGCTCGAAGGCGAGGACGGCCTGATGCGGAACGTATCCAAGAGCCGCCTGCCGGAAGATGCCCGGCAAGGCGATGTGTTTCTCGAAGAGAACGGCCGTTTCCGGTTCGACGCGGCCGCCGCGGAAGCGCGCCGAAAAAAGATACGAGAAAAGCTCCGCCGTCTGCTGGACGGTCCGGACAATCCCGATTCGCCATAAGGCCAGTTCTGCCCGTTTTCGCGAACGGGCCTTTTTTTGCGAAAAAACGGCATGATGCCCTTTTGTCCGCGCATAGAATGATACGGATAAAACGGCGGCTTTCCGCCCACTGTCAGGAGGAATTCTCATGGAAGATCTGCACATGCCGGTCATCGGGGAAAAAGCCCCGGAATTTCAGGCGAGGTCTACGGCGGGAGAAGTCCGTTTCCCCGCGGATTTCGAGGGGAAATGGGTCGTTCTGCTCAGTTTTCCCGGTGCGTTCCATCCCATCTGTTCAAGCGAGCTGGCGGCGCTTGCCGCCATGCGGGAAGAATTGGCGGGCCGCGGCGCTGTGATGCTCGCGTTTTCGCCGGATTCGCAGGAATCGCATCAGGCGTGGCTGAAGGAGCTCTCCGGCGGTTCGGCGGACGGCGCGGCGATGTTTTCCGGCCTTCCGGTCATGGCGGACGACGGCGGCGTGATCGCTTCACGCTACGGCATTTCGCCAAGAGGCGCCGCGCGCCCTGCCCGCGGTGTGTTCTTCATCGACCCGAGGGCCGTCATCCGGGCCATCCTGCTCTATCCGCGCGGCGTGGGGCGCAGTACGGCGGAGATCAGGCGGCTCCTATTCGCTTTGCAGGCGCTAGAAGCGGGCGGGCATACGCTGCCGGCCGATTGGCAGCCCGCTCCGCATCCGGTCGTCCCAAAGAGAGACTCAGCGCCGCAG
>CAUULH010000095.1:0-5506 GCA_963545875.1 uncultured Ethanoligenens sp. | reverse complement strand
AGGTGTGGGGCTCGGCGGAGAAAGATACGCTGGTCACCGGCGGCCTTTTCACGCCGGCTGTGTTCGAGGCGGCCGAAGAGCACGGCTTTCACGCCGTGGATTATTACGCCAGAGAAGAGCTGGCGGTGCTCAACACCGTTCCCACGGTGGAAGGCGCCATCGGCGTCGCGTTCGATGAGCTGCCCATCACCCTGCACGGCTCGCAGGCGCTCGTGCTGGGCTTCGGCCGCGTGGGCAAATCGCTCTGCCGGGGGCTTCTCGGCCTGGGCGCGCTGGTCACCGGGTGCGCCCGCAGCTACGACGATCTCGCCTGGATGCGCACCATCGGCTGTGCCGCTTTGCATTTGGAAGAACTGGATGACCATATTGGAACGTTCGATGTCGTGTTCAACACCATTCCCGCGCGCGTTCTTTCCGCCGGCGTGCTTGCCAGGCTGAAAAGGGGCTGCGTCGTCGTCGATCTCGCTTCACGGCCCGGCGGCGTGGACCGCGAAGCGGCGGAACGCCTTGGCGTAAAAAGCATATGGGCGCTTTCTCTGCCGGGAAAAGTGGCGCCGCACACGGCCGGCCGCTTTATCAAAGAAACGGTCTTGCACATTTTGAAGGAGGAAACACGATGACAGTCGGATTCGCGCTCACCGGCTCGTTCTGCACGTTTGCCCGCGTCATCCCGCAGATCGACGTACTGAAAAAAGCGGGGCATCAGGTGGTCCCTATCCTCTCGCCCGTTTCTTACGGCGAGGATACGCGCTTCGGCCCGGCGGCGGCTTGGCGCGCGCAGATCGAGTCGCTTGCCGGGCATCCGATCTGGCACACGATGCAGGAGACGGAGCCCATCGGGCCCAAAAAATCGCTCGACGTGCTCGTCGTGGCGCCCTGCACCAGCAACACGCTGGGCAAGCTGGCGGGCGGCGTCAACGATACGCCGGTCACGATGGCCTGCAAAGCGCATCTGCGCAACGGCAGACCGCTCGTCCTTGCGATCTCAACGAATGACGCGCTGAGCTTTTCGGCAAAAAACATCGGTACACTGATGGCGCTCCGGCATTTTTATTTCGTTCCGTTCGGGCAGGACGACGTGGTGAAGAAGCCGCGCTCGATGGTCGCGCATTTCGATCTCATCCTGCCCGCGGTGGAAGCCGCTGCGCAGGGCGAACAGCTCCAGCCTATGGTGCGTTAGCGGCTTCTCCGCGCGGTGAGAAAGCGGACGAACACGATGATCTCATGGCAGACGAGCGGCAGAAGCGCCAGCGCGAAGACCAAGAGCCAGTGCCCGGCGTTGAGCGGCACGGTAGAAAAGAAGGCGTTCAGCGGCGGAAGCGCCACGATGGCGGCCTGGAGCGCGATGCCCAAAAGCACCGCGCCGATCAAGAACGGGTTGCTGAACGGGTTCATACGGAAAATAGAGCGGCGGACATCGCGCATCCCCACGGCGTGGAAAAGCTGCGAGATGGCCAGCACCGAGACGCAGAGCGTGCTGCCGAGCATACTGCCATAGGCCGCGCTGTGGGCCGCGGTGCCTTCGCGGTAGCCGAGAAAAAACGCGAGCAGGGACGCGCCGCCGATGACTGCGCCGTAAAGGCCGAGCAGGGCCTTGCCGCCGTGAGCGAAAAGGCTTTCTTTCACCGGGCGGGGCTTTTCGTTCATCACGTCCGGCGTGCCGGGGTCTACGCCCAGCGCGAGGCCGGGCAGGGAATCCGTCACGAGGTTCACCCAAAGGATCTGGGCTGCCGTCAGCGGCGCGGGCAGGTCGGCCAGCACGGCGGCCAGCATCGTGATGATTTCGCCGAAATTGGAGGCGAGCAGGTAGAGCACCGCTTTTTTGATGTTGTTGTAGAGATTGCGTCCTTCCTCGATGGCTTTTCGGATGGTGGCGAAGTTGTCGTCCGTCAGGATCATGTCGGCGGCGCCTTTGGCGACGTCCGTTCCCGTGATGCCCATGGCGATGCCGATGTCCGCCGATTTGAGAGAGGGCGCGTCGTTCACGCCGTCGCCCGTCATGGAGACGATGCTGCCGTTCGCGCGGAAGGCTTTCACGATCTGCACTTTGTTTTCCGGCGAGACGCGCGCAAAGACGCGCAGGGTCTTCACCCGTTTTTGCAGGTCTTCCGGCGCGAGGGTATCGAGCTCCGCACCGGAAATGACGGCGGTGCGGTCTTTGGTGATGCCGAGGTCTTTGGCGATGGCAAAAGCCGTGTCCGCGTGGTCGCCCGTGATCATCACCGTGGCAACGCCCGCCTTCCGGCAGGCGGCCACGGCGTCTTTCGCTTCCGGCCGCGGCGGGTCGATCATGCCCGCGAAACCGATGAACGTCATGTCCGTTTCCGTCGGTCTGCCGTTTTCAAAGCGGAAGGCGAGCGCCAGCACCCGCAGCGCCTGCCCGGCCATCTCGGCCGCCGCGGCCCGGATGCGTTCTTTATCCGCTTCTTCGATGAGTCGTGTCCCGCCGTTTTCGAGGATCGACGCGCAGCGGTCCAGAATGCCATCCAGCGCGCCTTTGGTATAGGCGATGCGCCCGCCGTCCGGCCGCAGATGTACGGTCGTCATGCGTTTGCGATCGGAATCGAATGGGATCTCGTCTGCGCGTGGCAGGCTTTTTTCCTGTTCTTCGCGCTCAAGACCGTGGGTCTTGCAGAGGTCGAGGAGCGCGATCTCCGTCGGGTCGCCCACGCGCGCGCCGTCTTTTATCGAAGCGTCGTTGCAGAGGCAGAAGCCCTCGTAGAACCGGTCGGCCGTCTCGCTGTCCCATCCCTCTGCTGAGACAGAAGCGCCGGCGCGCGTTTCCGTCACGGTCATGCGGTTCTGCGTGAGCGTGCCGGTCTTGTCGGTGCAGATCACATTGACGGCGCCGAGCGTTTCCACGGCGGGCAGACGCCGCACGATGGAGCGCGCTTTCGCCATGCGGGAAACGCCCGCCGCCAGCACGAGCGTCACCACGGTGGGCAGCCCTTCCGGAATAGCGGCCACGGCGAGCGAGATGGCCGTGAGCAGCATGGCGGGGATGTTCCGGTGCTGGAAGACGGCCGCGAGGAAGAGCACGGCGCAGAGCGCGACGGCCGCGATGCCGAGCAGCTTGCCGAGGTCCGCGAGCCGCTTTTGCAGCGGTGTCAACTCTTCGCCGGCGTTTTCGAGCATGCCCGCGATATGGCCGATCTGCGTGTCCATGCCCGTGGCCGCCACGACGCCTTCGCCGCGGCCGTAGCTCA
This sequence comes from uncultured Ethanoligenens sp., assembly GCA_963545875.1. Classification (GTDB taxonomy): domain Bacteria; phylum Bacillota; class Clostridia; order Oscillospirales; family Ethanoligenentaceae; genus Ethanoligenens. Next base: position 2,300 of record CAUULH010000095.1, on the reverse strand, counting down.
CCGTCGTGGAGAGGTAGGCCATGTTGGCCCGGTCGCCGAGCGGCAGGCTTTTTTCAGCGGTAAAGGCCGCGTCTTTTTCGCTGGCCGCGGATTCACCCGTCAGAGCGGATTCTTCGATCTTCAGGTTCACGCTCTCGAGCAGGCGGAGATCCGCCGGCACGAGGCGTCCGGCTTCTAAGAGCACGATGTCGCCGGACACCAGTTTTTCCGCCGGGATCTCAAAGACTTTGCCGCCCCGCCGTACCAGCGCGTGCGGGCTTGAGATCTTCCGCAGGGCTTCCATCGCCTTTTCAGCGCGGGACTGCTGGGCAAAACCGATGCAGGCGTCGACGATCACGACGGCAAAGATGATGACGCTGTCCGCCGTTTCGCGCATCAGGATGGAGATGACGCCTGCGGTGAGCAGGATGTAGATGAGCGGGTCGCGGAACTGGGCGAGAAAAAGAAGGAACGGCGATCGCTTTCGATGGTCTTGCAGCGCGTTGGGCCCGTGCTCCGCGAGCCTTTTCTCCGCTTCTTCGGCGGAAAGACCGTTTTTTTGCGAGCCGAGCGTTTCGAGTGTCCGTTCCCGCGAAAGCGTTTCCCATGCCTTTTCCATATGCAAACTCCTTTTTGTCGGAATAAAAAAGACTTTTAACATAACCCCAAAAGATTATGTTAAAAGTCTTGACTGCCTTTCGGCCCGCAAAACCAGGCGCGTAAGCGCCGGGTATGTTGATCTTGCGGAAATAGCTACTCCCTTTTAACGGAAAAGCGATCGATTCAGTTGTTTCAGCGCGCGGTCGGGCGGTGTTTTCCGGCGGCAAAAAGCGCTTTTGCCACGCCCGCGGAAATGACGGCGGCCACGATGGCTTCCGGCACGCCGTTGGTGAGCACCACGCCCATCAGCACTTTGCCCACGAGGTCCGCGGCGATATGGATCTTTGAAGCATACGCGCTCGTGAACAGCCACGCGATGCCGCCGAGCACCAGCACCGTATTGGTGAGGGAGCCGGCGACGCCCGCCGCGAGGCCCGCGAAGAATTTGGTCTTATCCCATTTTGCAACGAGCAGAAAGACGAAACCTGCCACAAGGCCGATGCACATGCGCGGCAGAACGGCGATGACGGCGCTCTTCCAGTTGCCGAACGGTAAAAACGGGCTGAAGACGAACGAGGTGGGCAGCGGAATGATCGTGTTGTGGACGATGCTGACAATGCCCATCACGGCGCCGAGAAAAACACCGTCCCACGGCCCAAGCAGTATGGCGCCCACGATGACGGGGATGTGGATGGTCGTTGCGTCGATGGGCCCGAGCGGGATGCTCCCAAGCGGCGTGAACGCCAGCACGATGATGATGGCGGAAAGAAGAGACAAGGCCACGTTCCGCCTGGTGCGTTCGAGGTGCTGTGCGGCACCCATTGCTTTTTCCAAAAAGGATTCCTCCTTGCTGCTGCTCCTGTTATCAGGATGCAGCGCAAACTGTATTTTATCACAGATCTCTTAAAAAAGGAACCTGTCATAAGCATTTTTTGAAGATCAAAGCGCTTTCGGCACATTGCGCCGGTAGATGGCCATCAGCCCTTCGAGCAGCAGATCGGGGTCGCAGACGACTTTTCGGCGGCAGTAGGGCACGATCTCGCCGGCGATGCCGCCGGTGGCGACCACCGAGGCTTTTCCGCCGAGCGCCGCTTCCATGCGTTCCACCATGCCGTCGATGAAGCTCGCGGTGCCGTATACGGCGCCGGACTGCATCGCTTCGACGGTGTTCGGGCCGATGACATTTTCCGGCGCGTCGAGGCTCACCTGCGGGAGCTGGGCCGTCCGGGCGGAAAGGGCGTCGAGCCCGAGCCGCACACCCGGAAAGATAACGCCGCCGAGATAGCGCCCGTTTTTATCGATGGCGCCGATGGTCGTCGCGGTGCCGAGGTCGAGGACAAGAATGGGTTTCGGGTATTTCACCAGCGCGCCCACGGCATCCGCCACGATGTCCGAGCCGAGCTGGCCGGGGTTGTCGATGCGAATATCGAGGCCCGTCTTTACGCCGGGGCCGAGCACCAGCGGTTTTTTGCCCGTCAGAGCCGATATGGCGCCGGTCAGCGCGCCGGTCACCTGCGGGACGACGGAAGAAACGACGGCGCCCTCGATCTCATCCATATGCACATGGTAGAGCCCGAGCACGCCCATCAGGGAAACGGCATAGTCGTCCTGCATCCGTTGGCGGTCGGTCTCAAGGCGGGAAACAAAAGAGAGCTTGTCACCTTTCCAGCCGCCCAGTACGATATTCGAATTTCCGATGTCAATGGTGAGAATCAATGCGA
>CAUULH010000094.1:0-5512 GCA_963545875.1 uncultured Ethanoligenens sp. | reverse complement strand
CATAAGCGGACGTGCCGAGCGTGCTCGAGGCGTTGAACACATTCGCCACATCGGTCCCGCCGCTTGCGTCGGTGAATTTCCAGTTGAGGAAGATCGCCGTGCCGAGCGCCACGACCAGCGCCGCCAGCACGATCTGCCGTTTGCCGATAATCATACTCATAGAGGTTCCTCCTGTTATTTGACCGGGCGCGCGCGCCCGCTTGTTCGGGTTCTATCTGGAAGCCGTTTTTACGGCGGATGCCATGGGATTTACGCTGATGCTGGTCGCCGAAAGGCCCAGCGCCGTCATCACCGTCTCCAGCACCTCCTCTTTCACGACGGGGTCCCCGCCGCCGTCGCACACGACGATCACGCCCTGCACGGCCGGCTGCATCTCCGTCTTGATCACCGGCTCCTCGTCGCCGCTGCCGTCCTGCGCGAGCACCGTGCTCTCCTCCGTATCGGCGCTCTGCTGCGTCTGGGCGTTGTCGCCGCTCGTCTGCGTCTGATTGCTCGTGGCTTTTTCATTTTGCTCATACACATACTGCACGCCGCTCTGAAGCGTCACCATCACCTTTACGCGGCCCACACCCTCGATATTGCCGATGATGCCGCACAGGCTTTTTTCCATCGAGGCGGCATAGGCGGACGTCGTCGAGGCGGAAGAGACCGAGCTGCTTTTTTTATCGGAAGAAGAAGACGTGCTCCAGAACTGCGAGAGAAAGATGAGCAGGATGCCTGCCACGCCCGCAAAAATGAGGATGGAGCTGCCTTTCGGGCCGAAAAAGGTTTCCTTCGCTTTTTTAAGATCGGGCATTTTGAACTCCTCCGTTTTGGCGGCGCCGCTCATTCGATATGAACGGCCGCTGCAAGGCCGAGCTCCTGCTTCACGGCGGAAACGACTGCCTCCGCCTTCCCCGCATCGGCGGCGGAAAGGGTGACGGAGACGCTCTGCGGATCGTATACGCCGCTGTCATCTCGAGAGACGGATACGTCCACGGTCTTCGGCGTCACACCGCAGCTCTTGCAGGCCGAGCGCACCAGCGCGGCGAGATTTTCCCGCACCTGACCCTCCGTCTGCCCGGCCACCGTTTCGGAAAGCGTCTGCGCCTGGAACCCGGCGGAGGAAAGCGAGAGCGTCGGCAGGCTCACATGGCGCAGATTGAAAAGCGGCACCAGCACACAGCAGAGGAAAAAGAGCGAGACGGCAAACTTGTAGATCTTTTCAAGATTCCCTTTGGGAACGAGCATCCCGGCGATGCCGGCGGCCAGCGCCGCCAGACAGACCGTGACGCCCCACGAGCGGACAGCTTCCATTTTTCCTTCCTTCCTTTTGCGCGGCCTTTTGACGAGGCGTTCCCTACGCGGTCTGCCCGCCCGCGATCAGCAGGATGCAGATCGAAACGATCATGGCGAGCGCGGAAGCCGTCACCAGCGCCGTCAGCATCTTGAGCGCTTCCGACACGCCTTTGAGCAGGGCGGAAGCCGGGCTGCCGCCGGTGATATCGGCCAAGGCAAGGGCAAGATCGACCGCCAGCATCCAGACGGCGCACTCGAGCAGGGCGGGCAGATAAGCGGCAAGGAACACCACTATTGCATATGCGCCGACGGCGCTTTTTAGAAGCCCCGCGCAGCTCACGACCGTATTCATCGCGTCGCTGATGGCGCTGCCCACCACCGGCACGGCGCTGCTGACGACGAATTTGGCCGTTTTCATGCTCACGGTGTCGGCCGACTGCGCGATGAACCCCTGCACCGTGAGCACGGCGGTGAAGATCGTGAGCAGGAGCACCAGCCCGATGCTGACGGCTTTGCGCGCGAAAACGGCGAGCGAGGAGATGGAAACGCCCGGCGAGACCGAGCCGATGACGCAGAACGCGAGGTAAAGGCTCACCATCGGCACAAATGTGGTGGAGGCGATCTGGGAGAGCACCTGCGCCATCGCGAGCACGGCGCCCTGCGAGAGCACCGCCGAAGCCGGATGGCCGGAGGCGGCCGACAGCCCCGCGAACACCGGCAGAAAAGCCGTGAGAAAAGTGGCGGAATCCTTGACCGTGGCGGCGGCGGTCGTGATGCACTGGAGGATGGGCGTCACCAGCACGCCGGCGATGGCCAGTGTGCAGACCACGCCGAAGACCGTTTTCATGCTCTCCGCGGCGAAAGCCGTCTTCATCGACTCCATCAGCGCGCAGAGGAGCAGGATGCCGAACACAGCGGCGACGGCCTTAAACGGCGCGGAAGCGGCGTCGCCCGCTTTCTGCCAGAGAAAAGAAAAGACTTTCTGCACGGAAAAACCGCTCATGCCGGAAGGCGTGGCGCCTGTCACGCCAAGGCTCCCAAGTCCGCTTTTAGCGGAAGACGGCACGCTGCCGCCGAGATCCGAAGCGCCGCTCTTTTCCGCCTGGCTGTCCATCAGTCCGCTCGTATCGGCCGCCGAAACGGGCAGCGTGAAGAGCGGCAGAAGGATCAAAAGAAGAATCAACAGCCGTTTCATTTCGACCTCCGCTCGCTTTCAACTGGTAAGCAGCCCGACGGCCAGCTCCGCCACCTGGCTGAAAAGCGGCAGCGCCACGAGCAGCACGGCGAATTTTCCCGCCATTTCCATTTTCCCGGCGACGGCCGTCTCGCCCGCGTCGCGGCAGGTATCGGCCGCAAGTTCCGTGACGAAGCAGATGCCCATGGATTTGACCAGCGCCGAAACATATTTGCTGTCGATCTTGGCCTGCACCGTCAGGTGATTGATCTCCGTAAAGACCGGCGCCGCTTTCGTGAGGATGTAGCCGAACACCAGCACGCCCGTGATGAGCCCAAGCAGCAGCGCATACTCTTTCCGGGCCTGGCGCAAAAGCAGAGCGAAAGCGGCCACCGTCACGGCGATGCCCGCCAGGTGCAGCATGTCCATGATTGACCTCCGGGAATTTTAAAGTCCGAACAGGGACTTGACCGTGCCGAACAGACTGCTGATCTGCTGGATGATCATAAACAGCACGACGATCAGTCCCGCGAGCGTGGTCATGGTGGCCTGTTCTTCTCTTCCGGAACGGATAAGTACCTGATTGAGCACGGAAACGATGATCCCGATGGCCGCGATACGGAACACAAGATCGATATTCATTGACAATCCCCCACTCCGCGCGCGTTTTTACGCGCCCCGCATGGTTTTTTGTTCTTTCCCGCGGGCGGCTCAAAACAGGATGACGACGAAAAAGACGCCCGCCAGCACGCCGAGCGACGAATACATCCGCCCGCGGCGCTTTTTATCCTCTATGGCCGCTTCGAGCCGCTGCCGCAGAAGCGCCCGATAGCGCGCGCAGCCCGCCGTCTGACCTTCCACATCCGTGGTGCCGAGCCCTCTGCCGAACCAGAGGAGCGCCTCGCGGTCGCCCTCATCCAAGGCAAGATACGGCTTCGCTTCCGCCACAGCCCGCTCCCAGGCGGACGGAAAATCGCGGCTCTTCGCAAAGGCCCGCCCCGCGGAGCCGAAAACGCGCAGCTCCCGGTATTCGGGCATCGCGTCCAGCTTGGCCATCAGCTCCGCGAGCGGCAGGGCAAAATACCGGATCTCCGTGGCGATGCTTTCCATCGCGCCGGAAAAACCTTCGAGCTGGCGAACGCGTTTAGACAGCGCCGCCGATCTTAACAGCCCGGCCATCGCGCATACGGCGAACAGGACCGTCAGGCCCAGCATTTTTAAAAGCATTCAGATCCTCTTCTTTGAAAAACGACCGGATCTGCCCCGGTCGGTCGCGCCCGCAGAGCAGCGCCGCCTGCGGGAAAGCCCCGGTATCAAGCACCGCGCGCATCGGCGGACGGCCGAACAGTTCTTCCATGCTGGAAGCGTGGGCGCTGGCGATGACCGCCGTACCGGCGTTCAGGCTCGCCGCCACGGCGCGGGCGTCTTCCGCGCCGCCGATCTCGTCACAGATGACGACATCCGGCGAAAGCGCGCGCACCGCCTGCAAGATGCCCTCCCCTTTGGGATAGCCGTCGAGCACATCGCACTGGCCGACGTCGTTTTGGGGCACGCCGTGATAAGTAGCCGCGATCTCGCCGCGCTCATCCACGATGGAAACGCGGCACCGCCCCAGCGCCCCGCCCGAAAGCTGGCGCGCCAGATCACGCAGGACGGTCGTTTTGCCGCATCCGGGCGGGCCGGCCAGGATCATGCCGCGGATACGGCCGCTTGACCGGATGAACGGAAGCAGGGTGTCCGCCGCACCGGGAAATTCCCGGGCGATGCGGAGATTGATCCCGGAGATCTCCCGCAGATTGGCGATCTTTTCATTTTGCAGGATCGCCGTGCCGCAGATGCCCGCGCGGTGCCCGCCGTGCAGCGTGAGAAACCCGTTCCGGATCTCATTTTGATGTGCATAGATCGAGCTGTCGCAAAGATGGCGGAAGATCTCGTCGAGCATCGGTCGCGTCGTTCTCATCGTGTCGTCTTCCGGCAGAACGGTGAGCCGGCCGTTCCCGGCAAGATACAGATCACGTTCCGCCTGCGCCAGCACCACGGGGCGCCCAGAACGCAGGCGCACCTCCTGCGTTTCCGCACGCACGGCTTCCGGCAGCTGTTTCAGAATGCCGCCCAGATTTCCAAGCGCCGAGACCGCCTCGTCGAACCGCGCGGCTTTTTTTTCTTCCATGGCCTTCTCCCCTTTCTCTAAAAAGATATGTGCCTTGTCCTTTTTTAGAACCGGGCAAAAAAGCCGATTTTCAGGCGCAAAAAAACAGCCGGCAAAAGCCGGCCGCTTTTTTGCGGGTATGTAGATCTCAATTTGTGAGCAGGAGCGCATGGGGATCTGCGACCACGACCACCTGCGAACCCATTTGAAGCCGCATGTCGCTCATGGAATCGGACATGACGGCGACCATCAGCATGCGCCCGCCGCCGATATCCACCGTCACCATCGAGCCGCCCATCATAGGCGTGATGGCGGCAACGCGGCCCGGGATCAGGTTCCGCGTTGAGATACGGCCGCCGCCCGGAAGCATGCCGCCGGAAGAAGCCATAGCGCCGGCCGAACCCGGCATCCCCGCCGAGCCCGATCCGCTCATGCCGCCCGTCATGCCCGGCATGCTTGAACCGGACAGGCTCCCCGTCATGCCTGTGCCGCCGGTCATATCCGACATCCGGCCGGTCTGTGCCGTCTGGCGGCTCGGCTGTTTCTGCGCGGAAGCGGCCGACTGAGCGGAAAACAGGTCGTGCGCGGATTGTGCGCCCGGCGTGACGGTCTGCCACCGCGCGCCCGCGTATGGATCGAACGCTGCCATATAAATGCCTCGCTTTCATTGGTTCCTGTTTGTCGTTCTGCTGAAAATTGCCCTTTTTCAGTCTATTCGGCACCCGCGCCGCGCGTGAACAGGCTGTTGGCCGTTCCTCGAAAAACGAGCAGAAAACGGCCCCGCCGTCCGATCGGACGACGGGGCCGCTCTCCTTTTCCGGATACCGGAGAAAGAAATTTCTTATTCGCTGAAAAGGACGGTCAGCTCCGTTTCCGCTTTTTCAGCATCAGCAGGCAGAGAGGAGTCGCGC
>CAUULH010000093.1:0-5539 GCA_963545875.1 uncultured Ethanoligenens sp. | reverse complement strand
TCCGCGCTCAACGGCACCGGCCAGTATGCGGTCCCGGTGCAGATCCAGGCACCGTCCGGATTCTGGACGACCGGAAATTACACGGCGGTGGTTTCGGTTTCGCGTTCTTGAAAAATCAAAAAAGCACCGGGCGGATGACGCCGCGGTGCTTTTTGCCGTCTGGAGGGACTTATGTCGATTCGGATCCATAATGTGCGCATGCCGCTCGATTCAGAAAAAGAGGAAGCAGTGAAAGCGGCTCTTCGTCTGGCAAAGCTCCCGCTTTCTTTGGCTGAAAAAGCCTATATCGTCCGATCTTCGCCGGATATGCGGCACGGCGGCGCCCATCTCGTCTATACGGTGGGGCTCGAGCTTGGGCCGAAAGAAGAAGAGGCCGCCGCGCGCAGAGCCGGTTCCTCTGCCGTGACGCGTCACACGGCCGCTCCCTTTGCGCCGCGTTCGGGGAAAGAACCGCTCGCGGGCAGGCCGGTCATCGTGGGTTTCGGGCCGGCTGGGATGTTCGCGGGGCTTTTGCTGGCGCGGATGGGCTATCGTCCGCTCATCGCGGAGCGTGGCGCGTGCGTGGAAGAGCGGGCCGCCGCTGTGGCCCGCTTCTGGCATACCGGAATGCTTGACCCGGATACGAACGTCCAGTTCGGCGAGGGCGGCGCCGGGACTTTTTCCGACGGCAAATTAACGACGCGCATCGGCGACCCGCTGTGCGAGGAGGTACTCCGCACTTTCGTGCGCTTCGGCGCGCCGGAAAGCATTGCCCGGATGGCCAAACCGCATATCGGTACGGATAAGCTTCGCAGCGTGGTGCGGGCCGTTCGGGAGGAGATCGTCCGCTTCGGCGGGGAAGTGCGCTTCAAAACGCCGCTTTCGGCACTCGATATCCGGGCGGGCAGGCTCGTTTCGGCCCGTCTCGGAACGGAGACCGTACAGACCGGCGCGCTGATCTTAGCCATCGGACACAGCGCGCGCGATACGTTTTCTCTGCTTGCGGAGAACGGCGTACAGCTTCTGCCGAAGCCATTCTCTGTGGGCGTTCGCATCGAGCACCGGCAGGCCGACATCGAACAGGCGCTCTATGGCCGGTATGCCGGGCATCCGCATCTGCCGAAAGGGGAATATCAGCTTTCTCTGCGGCGCGGCGAGGACGCAGTCTATACGTTCTGCATGTGCCCGGGCGGCACCGTGGTAGCCGCTGCCTCAGAAGACGGGGGCGTCGTGACGAACGGGATGAGCGATTTCGAGCGGAACGGAGCCAACGCCAACGCCGCGCTGGTGGCTTCGGTGGCGGCGTTCCCGCACCCGATGGACGGCGTGGCGTTCCAGCGCGGTCTTGAGCGAGCGGCTTTTGCCGCGGGCGGCGGCGGGTTCCTTGCGCCGTGCCAGAGTGTCGGCGGTTTCCTCAGCGAAAAAGCCGCCCTGCCGGGCGGCTCTGTTGAACCAAGTTATCCGATCGGTGTCACGGCGGCGAGATTAGACAGCCTGTTTCCGCCCCGCATCACGGAGATGCTGAAGCTCGGTCTGCGGGCGTTCGACCGCCGCCTGCCGGGCTTTGCCGCACCGGATGCCGCGCTCACCGGTGTGGAGACGCGCACGTCTTCGCCCGTGCGCATCCCGCGCGGCGATTCCTACGAGGCGGTCGGTATCGAGCGGCTGTATCCCGTTGGAGAGGGCGCCGGATACGCGGGCGGCATCATGAGCGCCGCCGTGGATGGCCTGAGGGTCGCGGCAGCCGTTGTGGAACGGTATGCGCCTCAGGTCAGCTTTTCGGCGTAAAATCCGGCAGGCTTTCGCCTAAGCCGAAAAGGGAGGCCAGCGCCGCCGCGATGCGCGCACAGGCGTGCCCGTCGCCGTAAGGGTTGACGGCGTGCGCCATTCGGGCATAAGTCTGCGGGTCGGTAAGCAGGCCGCGTGTGAGCGCGTAGACGCGATCGGTCTCCACACCGGCCATTTTGACGGTCCCGGCGCGCACGGCTTCCGGCCGTTCGGTCTCCGTGCGGAGCACGAGAACGGGCCGGCCCAGTGCGGGCGCTTCTTCCTGCAATCCGCCGCTGTCCGTCAGCACGAGGTAGGCGCGCGCCATCAGGTTGTGCATATCGTCCACGTCGAGCGGGTCGCAGAGCAGGATGTTCGTCATGCCGCCGAGCACTTCTTTTGCGGGGTTTCGCACGGCGGGGTTGAGGTGAACGGGATAGACGATGCGGATATCGGGAAATTCTTCCGCAATCTTCCGCACGGCGGCAAAGATCTGCCGGAGCGGCGCGCCGAGGTTTTCGCGCCGGTGTGCCGTGAGAAGCAGGATACGCCCGCCGAACCCGCCGAGCGCCTTTAACGCGGGCGTTTTGAACGCGTAATCTTTCCGAACGGTGTGTGAAAGCGCATCGATGGCTGTGTTGCCCGTGACGAAGACGGGCGCTTTGATGTTTTCCGCCAGCAGATTTTGCCGGTTGGCCGGCGTGGGGGAGAAGTGGACGGAAGCGATCGGCGCCACGAGACGGCGGTTCAATTCCTCCGGGAAGGGCGAAAGCATGTCGAACGAGCGCAGGCCGGCTTCCACATGGCCGACCGGCACGCCGTTGTAAAAAGCGGACAGCGCGCCCGAAAACGTCGTGGTCGTATCGCCGTGCACCAGCACGATATCCGGGCGGCAGTCTTTCAGCACGCCTTCCACACCGTTCAGAACAGAAGAGGTGATATAGGAGAGCGTCTGTGAGGCTTTCATGATGTCGAGGTCGTAATCCGGCACAAGATGAAAAATGGAGAGCACCGTATCCAGCATCTGGCGGTGCTGCGCGGTGACGCAGAGCAGCGGCTCAAAGCGCGCGTCCTTTTTTAAGGCGAGGTAGAGCGGGGCCATTTTGATGGCTTCCGGTCTTGTGCCGAAAACAAAAAGGACCCGGATCTTTTCTCCCTGCTTTTTATGAACGAACGGCATGAATCTTGTCCTTTCAGCTTGCATCCATCGCGATGGCCAGTTCCCGGACGATCTTGCAGGCGACGGCGGTCGAAACGCCGCTGGCATCGTAATGCGGGGCCAGCTCCACGACATCCGCGCCTTGAATGTTCAGTCCTTGAAGGTCGCAGATCGCTTTGAGCAGGTCGTTGAACGTGACGCCGCCGGGTTCCGGGGTGCCCGTGCCGGGGAAAACAGAAGGGTCCAGCACATCGAGGTCCACCGTAACGTAAACGGGACGGCGGCCGATAGCCGCCCGTGCTTCCGTCAGGCCGTTTAAGTCGAACGGATGAAGAAGCGTATGCTTTTTTGCCCAGTCGAATTCTTCTTTTAAACCCGAGCGGATGCCGTACTGAAAGACGCGGCCGTCGCCGACTTCGTCCCACACCCGGCGCATCACCGTCGCGTGTGAAAGCGGCTCGCCGAGATAATCGGGTCTAAGATCGGTATGGGCGTCGAAGTGCAGCACATAAAGTTCGGGAAAACGGCGACGCACCGCGCGCAAAGCGGGCAGTGTTACCAGATGTTCGCCGCCGAGCATCAGCGGGCGTTTGCCCGATTCGACGATGTGCGCCGCACAAGCCTCGATCTTGGCGAGCGCGTGTTCCGTCTGGCCGAAAGGAAGATCGAGGTCGCCCGCGTCATGTACGGCGGCATCTTCCAGGTCGGCATCCTGATAAGGGCTGTAGGTTTCAAGCCCGTAGGAATCCGGCCGCATCTGCGCCGGGCCGAATCGCGAGCCCGGGCGGAACGTCACCGTCCCATCGAACGGCGCGCCGAAGAGCACGGTCCGGCTTTTTGCAAATGAGGTCTCACACCCGATGAAACAGGCGGGGAGAAAATCCGATCCGTCAGCCATGTTTTTGTGTGCTCCCTTTTATGGATTTTCCAAAATCTTGATCGTGTCCGAGCAAGCCTCGTCGCTGACCAAAAGGCCGCCGTTTTCCCGGTAAAAAGCGTATGTGTCTAAGATCTCCTTGGTCAGGCGTTCACCCGGAATGGCAAGCGGGATGCCCGGCGGATAGATCATGATCGATTCCCCGCAGACACAGCCGACGGCCTGATGGAGCGGCACGATTCGTTTTTCGGCGTAAAAGGCTTCCCTGGGGGAGAGGATGGCATGCGGTTTGTGTAAAGCGCCGTGCATGGTGACCGTAAGGCGCGCGTTGCCGTAAAAGCGCCGGCTCAGATCTTTCAGCGCATCGCGCAGGCGGACGAGTGTGGAAGCGTCGTCTCCGACGGAAACGATGAAGAGGACGACATACATTTCGGCGAGTTCCGGCTGGATATGGTAATCCCGTCTTAAAATTTCATAAGCCTGGAATCCGGTAAGGCCCAAGTCGTTGACGCGGACGACCACTTTCGTTTCATCATAGCCGCAGAGGCCTCTGCTTTCGGTATCGGCACCGCCGAGCACCGAAAGACCGGGCATGGCTGCGATCTCCCGCTTGAGGGAGCGTACCTGCGGCAGCAGGCGGCTAAAGATCCGATAGCCTTGTGTGGCCAGCTTGCGGCGGGCAATGTCGATGCTCGTCATCAGCAGGTAGGAAGCGCTGGTCGTCTCGAACAGATTGACGGTCGCCCGGACGTGGTCGCGCGTAAATCTTCCGGTGTGCATGAGCAATGCGGAGCTCTGCGTGAGCGCGCCGCCCGTTTTGTGCAGGCTGACGGTGGAGAGGTCGGCTCCGGCGGCCATGGCGCAGACGGGGAAATCCGGGTGGAAGGGGAAATGAGCGCCATGCGCTTCGTCCACCAGCACGGCCATGCCATGCGCGTGAGCATAGGCGACGATGTCCGGCAGGTCCGACACGGCGCCGAAATAGGTGGGATTGATGAGAAAAACAGCCTTGGCGTCCGGATTGGCATCGATCGCGCGTTTCATGTCGGCGAAGCGCACGCCGTGGAGCACCGCATAGGTGTCGTCCACCTCCGGCGCTACGAAGACCGGTTTCGCTCCGCTGAGGATGAGCGCGTTGATAGCGGATTTATGCACGTTTCGCGGCAGAATGATCTTGTCGTTCGGCTGGCAGACGGTCAGGATCATATACTGGATACCGCACGTCGTGCCGTTTACGAGGAAAAAGGCTTCGTCCGCCCCGTAGGCTTTGGCCAGGAGTTTTTCCGCCTCCGCAATCACGCCGGTGGGCTTGCCGAGCATGTCGAGCTCCGGCGTGGAGTTGGCGTCCATTTTAAGAACGCGGTCACCGAACGCGGCGGCAAGCTCCGGGCTGTTTCGCTTTTTATGCCCGGGTACATCAAAATGGACCATGTCCGTATGGGCATAGCGTTCGACGGCGGCAAGAAGCGGCGCCGCCTGTTGTTCATTTGTTAGAATGGGTTCGAACGGCGCGATGCGCGCCAACATGCGCTCAGCCATTGAAGTCCGCCTTCAGGCGGAAGATAGGCGGCTGAAAAAGCGCCGCGCGGAAACCCGTTTTTACTGTCATTTGCAGTGAAGTTTGATAATGGCCCCCCTGAAGATAAAACCCGTTTTTCATTTTTTCACGTATCATGCTCCTTTTTTGGTATCGCATCGTGCGCACTTCCGGCGCACACCAAAGGCGGGCGGCGCCGTGACTTTCCCATGCAAAGGTC
>CAUULH010000092.1:0-5565 GCA_963545875.1 uncultured Ethanoligenens sp. | reverse complement strand
GACGCCGTGCTGTTCAAAGGCAGCCGCGGCATGCGGCTCGAAGAGATCAGCGAAAAAGCAAAGGAAGGGTGGACGTCGAAATGACCGATATAGTCTCGCTGATGGCCGGAGTACTGGCGTTTGTCTTTTCCGGCATACTGGGGATCTGGCTCATCCCGTTCCTCAGGCATATCAAGGCCGGGCAGAGCATTCGGAACGTGGGGCCCACATGGCACAAGAAAAAAGAGGGCACGCCGACGATGGGCGGTTTTCTGTTCATTGCCGGCATCGTGCTTGGGCTCGTCATCGCCTATTTCATCTGCTCCTATCTGTTCAAGCTGGACACGGCGCTTTCGCTGAAGGAAAAGATCAAACTGGCCGGCGGCGTCGTCATGGCGCTGGTATTCGGCTGCATCGGCTTTATGGATGATTATATCAAGGTCGTCAAAAAGCGCAATCTCGGTCTCACCGTGCGGCAGAAATCGTTCCTCCAGGTCGTGGCGGCCGTCGCTTTTCTGGTCGTCCTCTATGTTTCGGGCGATCATCCCACTTCGATGATGCTGCCGTTCTTCAACATCCAGCTTTCGCTCGGCGTGTTTTATTGGCCGTTCGCGGCGCTCATCATCGTCGGCACGGTGAACGCCGTCAATTTGACGGACGGCATCGACGGACTGTGCGGATCGGTCACGTTCATCGTGGCGCTGGCGTTCCTTTTCTGCGCAAAGATCCTTTCCTATTCCGGCTTTGCCTCGTATGCCGCGGCGCTGGCCGGCGGGTGCCTCGGCTTTTTGATCTGGAACTTCCACCCGGCGCGCGTGTTCATGGGCGACACCGGCTCCCTCTTTTTGGGCGGCGTGCTGTGCGCGCTGGCTTTCGGCATCGGTCAGCCGTTGATTTTGCTTCCGTTGGGCATCATATACATCATAGAGACGCTTTCCGTCATCATCCAGGTCATCTCTTTCAAAACGACGGGCAAGCGCGTGTTCAAAATGAGCCCGATCCATCATCATTTTGAACTCAGCGGGTGGAGCGAGAACAAGATCGTGCTCGTTTTTTCGCTCGTCACCCTGCTGTTTTCCGCCGCCACGGTGCTCTGGCTCGGGAAATATATGGGGATCTTTTAACGGATGAAGCGTTCGACGCATCGGGAGGTGAACGGTATGACGGCAGCGGCCGGCGAAAAGACGAAGAAAAAACAGCTTCTCCGCGGAGGGTTCGACCTGCCGTTTTTCGTGCTGGTCATGGTCCTTCTGATGTTCGGTCTTATCATGATGTTTTCCGCCAGCTACGCCGACGGTTATTACAATCACGGCGGCGACGGCTTTTATTACATCAAAAGGCAGGGGCTCTGGGCGGCGCTCGGCCTCGTCGTAATGTATATCGCGGCGCAGTTCGACTATCATAAACTGCGCCGCTTCGTCCTGCCGCTTCTCATCCTCACCTATCTGCTTCTCATCGTCGTTCTGTTCACGCACGCCATCAGCGGCGTGCACCGCTGGATCGATATTGGGCCCATCAATATCCAGCCGTCGGAGATCGCCAAATTTGCCGTGGTGCTCACGTTCGCCCATCTGATCGCCAAATATTCCGGTAAGCAGCAGGACCGCATGAAGACGTTCAAATACGGCGTTGCGCCGTTCATCGTGATCCTCGCGTCCATTGCCGCGCTGATGCTCAAGGAGCCGCATCTTTCCGGCACCATCCTCATTTTGAGCATCGGCTGTGTGATGATGTTCGTGGGCGGCACGCGCCTGCGCTGGTTTTTTATCGGCGGCGGCCTCGTGGGCACGGGCCTCTTGGGCATGGTGCTCTTCACCAATGTGGTCTCTTACGCGAAGAACCGACTGGTCTACTGGCTCAACCCGTTCAAAGACCCGCAGCACCACGGCTGGCAGACCATCCAGTCGCTTTATGCCATCGGCTCCGGCGGCGTGATGGGCCTGGGGCTCGGCAACTCGCGTCAAAAATATCTGTATGTTTCGGAGCCGCAGAACGACTTCGTTTTTCCCATCCTCTGTGAAGAACTGGGGCTCGTGGGCGCGGTGATCGTCATCCTGCTGTTCGCGCTTTTGGTCTGGCGCGGATATGTCGTCGCCATGCGCGCCCCGGATCGTTTCGGCGCCCTCATGGCCGTAGGCTTCACCACACAGGTGGGCTTGCAGGCCATTCTCAATATTGCCGTTACCACCAACACCGTCCCGAACACGGGCATCAGCCTGCCGTTCTTCAGCTACGGCGGCTCGTCGCTCCTCATGCTGCTGCTGCAGATGGGCGTTATCCTCTCCATATCGCGCTATTCGAGCGTCGAGCAGACGTAGCCCCAGCCGGGCCATGAACCCCGCCGTCCGCACCGGCATAAGATGAGATTGCCGGGGCGAAACGCCCCGCTTCTTTGGGAAAGGGTGCGTGACGATGGGCAAACTGGTGATCGAGGGCGGCATGCCTCTGCGCGGGGCGCTGACGGTCCAGGGGGCGAAAAACAGCGCGCTGCCGCTTCTGGCGGCCTGCGTGCTCTGCCATTCGCCGTGTGTGATACATAACTGTCCTTCCTTGTCCGATGTGGAGGCGTCGCGAAAGATCCTGACCCATCTTGGCTGCCGGGTGGCTGCCGAGGACGATACGGTGACGGTGGATCCGCGCGGCGTGGAGCAATATACCATCCCCGATGCCCTGATGCGTGAGATGCGCTCTTCCGTCGTTTTTCTGGGCGCGATCGTCTCACGGCTCGGCCGGGCGCGCATCTCGTTTCCGGGCGGCTGTGAGCTGGGGCCGCGCCCCATCGACCTGCATCTGGCGGCGCTCCGGCGGCTTGGGCTCACCATCCGTGAGGAGCACGGTTTTCTCGACTGCGTCTGTGAAAAGGGAAGGCTCCGCGGGGAGACCATCGCGCTCTCCTTCCCCAGCGTGGGCGCCACGGAGAACATCCTTTTAGCCGCTTCTGCCGCGGAGGGGATCACAACGGTCATCAATGCCGCGCGCGAGCCGGAGATCGCGGATCTCGGCGCGTTTCTCAATCGCTGCGGGGCAAAGGTACGCGGCGCGGGGCAGAGCGTCGTGCAGATCGAAGGGGTAAAAGAGCTGCACGGCTGTGAGCACACGGTCATCCCGGACCGCATCGTGGCGGCCACCTACATGGCGGCCGCGGCGGCTACCGGCGGGAAGGTGGAACTGCGTCACATCTGCCAGCAGCACCTCGATCCGGTAAAGCCGGTCTTCCGCGAAGCGGGCTGTTCCGTCCGCGAGGACGGCGACACGCTTTTTCTGAGCGCTCTGCCGAGGCCGCATGCTCTGCGCTGTGTGCGCACGATGCCGTATCCCGGTTTTCCCACGGACGCGCAGGCGCCGGTGATGGCCATGTCCGCTCTGGCGGACGGCAACAGCCTCTTCGTGGAGAATATTTTTGAAAACCGCTACAAGCATGTGCCGGAGCTTTTACGCATGGGCGCTTCCGTCAAATTGGAAGGCAAAGTGGCCGTCGTGGAAGGTGTAGACCGCCTTTACGGCGCGCGGGTGGAGGCTTCCGATCTGCGCGGAGGGGCGGCGCTGGTGGTGGCCGGGCTTGCCGCTTCCGGGGCAACGGAGGTCTCCGGCCTGCACCATATCGACAGAGGATATGCTTCCATCGAACAGGATCTGTCTCAGCTCGGCGCGAGGATACGCCGTGAATAGACCGCCGGTCTGCAGAAGGTGAAAAATATGGGGACAAAAGAAAACGGCCTAAGTTCCACTCAGCCCCGAACCATACGGGAGACATATGATTCTCCGCCGCGTCGGAAGAAGCGGCGCCGAAAGCGCTTGACCTCCGCGGGCCGGGTGACGGTCGCGGTGCTTGCCGTGTTTTTGCTGGCAGCTGCCGTGATGGGCGGGCTGTGGGTCTTTCTCCGGGTGGGAAAAGTGTCGGTAGAAGGCAAGTCGCGTTATTCCGCCGCCCAAATCTGCGCGGCGAGCGGAATCCAGACAGGCAGCCGTCTTTTTGGCGTGGACAAGTCTGCCGTCAGCACAAAATTGCGGTCGGCGCTTCCCTATATCCAAAATGTCACGCTTTCCTGGCGCCTGCCGGATACGCTCGTGCTCCGCGTGCGGAGCGATACGGCTTTCGCCGCCATCGCCCGCGCTTCGGGCGGCTACGCCGTGGTGGACAAAGAGGGAAAAGTGCTTGAAACGCCGGCGGATCTACAGGGCTTTTCCGGCCTTTCCACCGTCACGGGGCCGGATGCCTCGAAGCTTTCGACAGGCCAATCGCTGAGCGCCGCCGGGAAAGCCTCGCTCTCCACAGCCGTTTCGATCATGAAGACCTTCCGCGCCGCCGGTGTGAAACAGATCACCGGCGTGGATGTGCATAACAGATATCAGATCACATTTACTTATCAGAACCGCATCACGGTGCTTATCGGCACGTCGGAAGCGCTCGATGTCAAAGGCCGGTATGCGGCCGACATGCTGAATAAAGAGCTGGGTTCCGCCGATAAAGGAACGCTGGATGTCTCCCGCTCGGGAGAAAACAGCCAGGCCATCTTCACTCCTTCGGATTGAGCGTTCCGCCTGCCGGAGGGAAAGCGATATTTGCAGGGAATTCCTTTACACCTATTGAAAACAGAAACCAAACCTTGTAAAATAGTACGTATATAATAGGGTGGCCTATGATTTGGAGGAAGAAAGATGGCTTTTGAGCTAGATCAGGATAAAGACAATATCGTCCAGATAAAGGTCGTCGGTGTCGGCGGCGGCGGCAACAATGCCGTCAACCGGATGATCGATTCGCAGGTGCAGGGCGTTGAATTCATTTCGATAAATACCGACCGTCAGGCCCTTCTCCTTTCGCAGGCGACCCATAAGCTCCAGATAGGGGACAAGCTCACCCACGGGCAGGGCGCTGGCGCGAATCCGGAAAAAGGCCAGCGCGCGGCGGAAGAGAGCCGCGATGAGATCGCCGACGCTTTGAAAGGGACCAATATGGTCTTCATCACGGCGGGCATGGGCGGCGGCACCGGCACCGGCGCCGCGCCCGTCATCGCCGCGGTAGCCAAAGAGCTGGGCATCCTGACGGTGGGCATCGTCACCAAGCCGTTCTCCTTTGAGGGCCGCCGCCGCATGGAGCAGGCGGAATCCGGCATTATGTCCCTGCGCGAGCATGTGGATTCGCTCGTCGTCATTCCCAACGAGCGGCTCAAGCTGGTCTCGGAAGAAAAGATCACGCTCGCGAACGCTTTCCAGGTGGCGGACGATGTGCTCCGCCAGGGCGTGCAGAGCATTTCCGATCTCATCAAGGTGCCGGGGCTCGTGAACCTCGATTTTGCCGATGTCACGGCTGTGATGAAAGACGCCGGCTACGCGCATATGGGCGTCGGCCACGCGACGGGCAAGAACAAGGCCGAGCAGGCCGCGCGCATGGCGATCTCCAGCCCGCTTCTCGAAACCTCTATCGCCGGTGCCAGAGGCGTCATCATCAACGTGATGGCTTCTGCGGATATCGGGCTGGAAGAAGTGGAAACGGCATCGTCGATGGTGACGGAAGCGGCCGACCCAAGTGCGAACATCATTTGGGGCGCGGCGCTTTCCGACGATCTGGAAGACGAGATCAATATC
>CAUULH010000091.1:0-5601 GCA_963545875.1 uncultured Ethanoligenens sp. | reverse complement strand
CTTTCTTCCGCCCGGGCGGACGGCGCGCTGAAAAGCGCCTGTGATTCGGACGGCCTTTTTGCCGCATACCAGGCGGACGGCACGGCGGCCTCCTCTATACAGAGCACGGCCGTCTACGCGCTGACGATGCTGGCGGCCCGGGAAGAAAACGACGGCGCGCTCTATCGGAGCGCGGAGAAAAAACTGCTGGCTTTTCGTGTGACCGATTCCGAAAGCGTCTTATGCGGCGGCTTTGGCGACGCGGCCACGGGAAAAGCGTATTCGTTCGACAATCTGCTGGCTCTGCTCGCTCTTTTGCCGGCATCCTCTGAGAAAGGCTGATCTTCATTTTTCCAAACGTCTTTCTAAAACGACCCGGCCTGCGTTTCGCCCGCGGGATCTCACCGGCCGCGGCCGGTGTGCTGACGCTCGGCGCCCTGATAGCTTTCTGGCTTTTTCTGTTTCCTCACGGCCTGGCCGACAACGGCGATTTTTACCGCGCCATGCACAATCTGGGGCTTTCCCATCCGCTCGGGTCGGAGACGGACGATCTTTTTCACTATTTCGATCCAAAGTATCATCTATCTTCTTATTATGTAGAGGACAAAGTTTCCTATTTTACGTCCGAAACGGTGTTCATCTGGCTTTCGATCCGGATCGACCGGCTGTTCATGCCTGCCGGCGTTTATGATATCCGATTTCTCTGCGCGCTGTATGCCGCCGTTTTCCTTTTTGCCTCGTGGCTCATCCTCAGGCGGCTGGAGCGTGCCGTCCGTTTTCTGTTCCCCGGTCTGGCAGGGCGGAAACGGAACGCCGTGGTCTGGCTTTTTACGGGGCTGTACGTTTTTATTTTCGGCGATTTCGGCTATCTTCTGTATTTCAATTCGCTTTTCGGCGAGCCGGTCTTTTACGTCTCGCTTCTTCTGTTCACCGCCGTTTCGGCGGAACTGCTGACGACCAGACGGCACAGGCGGCTGTGGCTGTGCCTTTATCTGCTCAGCGCCGTGACGCTCATCGCGGCCAAACAGCAGGGCGCTGTGCTGGGCATCGTGCTGGCGCCGTTTACGTTGTGCCTGCTCAGGCTGGAGCCGTCTTTTCTGCGGCGGGCCGCCGTGGGCGGTATGGCTGCCGTGATCGGGGCGGTCTCTGTTTTGAGCTATGCGGGCATCGGCGACGAGATCCGGTATATCAATTCCTATCACACGATGACGATGGGCGTCATGGCTTATGAGACCGATATGGCTGGCCTGGAGAGCCTGAATGTCCCGCCTCAGATGCTGCTGCTGAAAGGCACCTCGGCTTACGACACCTATCCGGCCGTGCTGCCGGATTCGACGCTGATGTACCGCCAGCTGTACGACCGCGCTACACCGGTGCGGATCGCGGTTTTTTATTTATCGCATCCCGCCGCGCTGGCGGCGGCGCTGAACGATGCCGCAAAGGCTTCTTATTCCATCAAGCCGACGGCCGTTGGCAATTTCAGAAAGTCCGACGGCAGGCCGCCGGGCGCCCAAAGCTATTTCTTTTCAGGATGGAGCGTGCTCAAAGAGCACCTTTTCCCGCAGACGTTCGGATTCATCCTGATCTTTTATCTTGCGTTGGCTCTTGCGGCGGGCGTGAGCTTTTTCCGTACCCGGAACCGGCGCGCGCGCTCGGCCGTTTTGTTCGTGTGGAGCCTTGAGCTCATGTCGCTCCTTCAGATCGCCACGGCATTTATCGGGAGCGGAAAAGCCGATCTCGCCAAACATCTCTTTTACCATTCCGTCTTGTTCGATCTGCTTTTCGCCGGCTCGGTCTTCGCGCTGAGCGGATGGCTGTATCGCGCCGGAAACCGAAAGCATTGAGCTTTGAAAGAAGGATAACGTGAATCCAAATACCAGGCGGACCATAGGCAAAATGGATCTGTATTTCGTACTCATGCTGGCGCTCACCTATCTTTTCGGCTGTTTTCTCCATTTTTACTCATCTGAAAACACGCTCCAGTTCATCCTTCTCTTCAATCTGCTCTATCTCCTGCTCATCATCACGTATTTTTCCAGCGTGGTGGCCAGTCTGATCTGCTGTATGCTGTATGTCTTCGGGTATGGGAGCTTTATCCTCTACCGCGTCGTGACGGGCACGCAGACGGTCTCGACGGATGCGTACGTATGGCTGCTCGCCGTGCCGCTTTTATGCATCCCGTTTGCCTTTTACCGCACGTTTCTGGCCGAGATCCAGCATGAGGTCGCCTCTTCCGCCCAAAAAGAAGCGGAATTTTCCGGGTTCGACGCGGGCACGCGGAACCTGAACAGCAATATCTTCTATTACTATCTGCCGCGCTTCATGTCCATGGCGCACCGGGGCTACATCAAGCTCACGCTTTTCGCCATCCGCCTGCGCTACTATCAGGAGATCCTCCAGATCGTGGGAAAAGAGGGCGTCGAGCAGCTCTACCGGGAGATCGGGACGAGCATCGACGAGGCTTCGCGGGCGGAAGACATCCCGTATTTCATGGAAGACGGAAGGTTCATGCTGATCGCCATTACCGACGCGAAAGGCGGCGCAATCCTCAAAGAGCGCGTGAAGGAGAGCCTCAATTCGGTCTATCTGAGGGATCGCCTCCGCCGCTATCATCTCGCCGTGGATGTCCAGATCGGCATGGCGGAATACGACGGTTCACAGAGCGACTCGCTGGCGCTGGAAGCGCAGGCGGAGAAGGACATGGAGTTCGACGTATGAGACGCCGGGCCGCCGCGGCGCTCCTCATTCTGTTTTCCGCCCTGCTCTTTTTTGCGGGGCCGGCCGGCGCGGAAAAAGCGGGCGGAGACGTTCTTTTCCTCTATGCGCAGGATGGAAACGCGCAGACGGCGGCCGAAGCGAAAGAAGTCCTCCGGCAGGTGCTGGCCGAGGGCCTTTCTTGCGACGCGCTGCCCGTTTCCCGCTATCAGGCCGGGAGCCTTTCCGCCTATTCGTATGCCGTCGTGGTCGATGAGAGCGGCGGGGCGCTCCCGCAGGCGCTTGCAAAAGATCTGGCCGCCTATGCCGGGCGGCTCGCGCGGGTGGGAGCGGGCGGCTCGTCTTCCTCTTTCAGTCAGACCGGTCTCGCGCAGGATCTCCGCCTGCGAGCGGCGTTTGCCCGCTTTCTGGCGTCCGCTTTCGGGCGGGAGGGAAACGAATCGTCGATGGTTTTCGATCTGGATGAGATCTATCCGGTGTCCGATTTCGGCACCGTCGCCAAAATGGGCGCTTATCTCAAGCAGAAAGGCATTCCGTTCGCCTTTACGGTCATGCCGTTCTACGCGAACGCGCAAACGAGCGCGGCCGCCTATTACGGCAGTCTGCTCAAGCAGCTGATCGCCGACGGCGGCACGCCGGTACTTCATCTTCCGGTCTTTCAGGGAGAGTCGGACAGCGACACGCCCTCTTATTCGGGGCTGGACGCGCATCTTGGCACGGCGCTCCGAAATTACGCCTCGCGCGGCGTTTAT
The DNA here is from genome assembly GCA_963545875.1 of uncultured Ethanoligenens sp. Lineage (GTDB taxonomy): Bacteria > Bacillota > Clostridia > Oscillospirales > Ethanoligenentaceae > Ethanoligenens. Next base: position 2,155 of record CAUULH010000091.1, on the reverse strand, counting down.
CCGGCGGCCGTCGAGATGACGGAGGACGCCCTGCTGTACTCGCAAAACACGCGCTTCCTTGCGCGGAACAGCGACGTTTTTCTCTCCAAAGGGGACGGTAAGAGCGCCTATCTGCTCTCGTCGGGGACGCCGGATTCCTCCCTGCCGTCCGATAAGACGTCGCTTTCGGCCGGGGCCGCCGTCTGGCGGGAACTGCGCGTGCCGTCGTCCGGCGGCGACGCTTCGCTTTATCAGAACGCTTTGTCGGCGCTGAACGACCGGTATACGAAAACGTACCTCTCCTGCCCGTCGTCGCTCTCCTACGCCGCGTTCAAGACGGCGGTGGACGGACTCGTCTCCCGTCATGTCGGCTTTGCGGATCTGAGCGCCGGGAGCCACACGGTGCGCGCAAAGAACACCGTCGTCAGCCAGACGGACGGCGCCGTGACCTACGACGGAAAGACGGTCGTCTATCAGCCGTCTTCCGCCGCGTCCTCCTCATCGGCCGCAGCCTCACAGAAAAAGGCGGAGACCGGCGATCTGCCGTTCATCCTGCCGTCCATGGGCTTTATGGCCCTGCTCGCCGCCGCGCTCTTCATCAACTGGCGCAAGGCCCGGCAGAAATTCATCCAAAGGAAGTGAACATATGCCCACAAACGTCAGCGACGCGCTGTTCCTCTATGCGATCGCCGTCATCTGGCTCATGCTCGTGCTCAATGTGGCGCTCACCGTCGCGGGGCATCGGTATTATCTGCAAACGCTTAAAGACGACGTCTTGTTCTCACCGGCCGTTTTCCCGTTCGTTTCGGTGCTGGTGCCGGCGCACAACGAGAGCCGCGTCATCGGCAATACCGTGCGCGCCCTGCTCCGGTTCGATTACCCGCCGGACCGCTATGAGGTCATCGTCGTCAACGACAATTCTTCCGATCGCACCGGCGACGTGCTCGAAGCCGTGCGCCGGCAGTATCCGGGGCGGAATCTGCGCGTTATCACGACGGATGCCGAAACGGGCGGCAAGGGAAAATCGAACGCCTTGAACATCGGTCTTTCCAAGAGCCGGGGCGATTACATCGCCGTCTACGACGCGGACAACACGCCCCAGAAAGACGCCCTGCGCATCCTCGTCGGCAAGATCGTGCAAAACAAGCGGCTCGGCGCGGTCATCGGCAAGTTCCGCACCCGGAACCGGGCCGTGAACGCGCTCACGCGCTTCGTCAATATCGAGACGCTCACGTTCCAGTGGATGGCGCAGGCGGGCCGGTGGCGGATGCTCCGGCTCTGCACGATCCCCGGCACCAATTTCGTGGTGCGCCGAAGCCTGCTCGAACGCATCGGCGGCTGGGACGTCAAGGCCATCGCGGAGGATACGGAGATCAGTTTCCGTATCTACCGGATGGGCTACCGCATCCAGTATTTCCCGCAGGCGGTCACTTGGGAGCAGGAGCCGCAGACGCTTCCCGTCTGGATACGGCAGCGCACACGCTGGGCGACGGGCAACTTTTATGTGCTCATGAAAAATTTCCGCCTGCTTTTCGATTGGAAAGCGGGCGTCGTCCGGTTCGATATCCTGTACTATTTCACCGTGTACGCGCTGTTTCTCTCCGCCGTCGTCGTATCGGACGCCTGCTTTGTGCTGGGCGCGTTCGGGATGCTCCATCTCACGGTACAGGGCGGGAGCTTTATCGTCTGGCTCTTGGCCTACGCCATCTTCGTGCTTTCCGTCGCCGTTACCGTGCTCACGGAAAAAGGCGAGAGCGAGCCGGTAAACTTCGCGTTGATCCTCATCATGTATTTCACTTATTGCCAGCTCTGGATGATCGTCGCCGTCAAAGGTTTCTGGAGCTATTTGAAAACGTCGGCGATGCACCGTCAGGTGCGATGGTATAAAACGGAACGATTCTAAAAGCCGCTTGTGAGGGAAAAACCATGAAGTTCTTCAAAAAATGCTGTGCGGCCGTGCTGGCGGCCCTTCTGATCGCGGGAAGCGGTCTCTTTTCAGCCGGCGCGGCGGCCGAATCAGCCGTCAAGACCTACACGTATTCTCTGAGTGCGGTGACCTTGAAAGGTACTTTCGGCGCGAACGATGTTTACTTTTCGATCGATAAGCATTGGGATGTGCGTTCCGTGACCCTGCATCTCGATATCAGCCAGAGCCCGCGCATCGACAGCGAGAACC
>CAUULH010000090.1:0-5663 GCA_963545875.1 uncultured Ethanoligenens sp. | reverse complement strand
AAAAACGAACAAATTCGTTCGAAAATCTGCGAGCAAAATAAAGCCGAAAGCTGTTATGCAGGTTTTTTCTTTCTTTGAACCGGTGCGAAGCCCTTCCTTCTTTTCTGAGCATTTGCGCTTCGCACCCAATCATTCAAGCTTTCAAAGAATCAACACATCGTCCTGTGAAAGCTGCGGATGAACGCCGATATGTTCCACTTTTTCCTGATAATGATTGCCTAACTGATAGAAACGGAGACTGTCTTTCTTCGGATCGATGAGCGCGGCAAGTTTGCCCCGAAGCGCGACGTACTGTGCCGAATCCACGAGGCACTCAAAAACTGAATTCTGTACGCGCTGACCGTAGTTAACGCAGACTTTTGCCACCTTTCGCAGCCGCTTCTTGCCGCCCGGCGTCTCCGTATTGACATCGTATGTGACTAAGACCAGCATTTTTTCTCACTTCCAGAAAAACGGCGGGTAACCGTCCAGATCGCCGCGGATCACACGCGCCAAAAGCAGTGCCTGGATATGCGGCACCAGCCCCCACGGCATTTTTTCTCCGAGGTACGGATGTGTTATGATCTCCAATTTTTTGCTCTGCCACGCTTTCAAAAAGACCTTGCGGCCCTCGTCGTTCAAAAGCACCGCGCCGCTCTCCTGCACCTCGAAGTGTTCCGGCCGCAGGATCTTCTGATTGACGGCAGACAGTACGAAGCGATCCGCAAACACACCGCGAAGCTCTTCGATCAAGTCCAGTGCAAGGCTGGTGCGGCCCGGCCGCGGCCGGTGCATGAACCCGACATACGGATCGAGCCCCACGCCGTCGAGCGCGGCCGCACAATCGCCCGCCAGCAAAACATATGCAAAGGAAAGCGCCGCGTTCATGCGGTCCATCGGTGGACGGCGGGAACGGCCATGAAAGAAAAACGTCTCCTTTTGCTGCAAGATAAGCGCGTCAAAACAGTCGAAATACCGCTGAGAAGCCGACCCTTCGAGGCCGCGCAATTCGTCAGCAGACGGACAACTTTCGATCACAGTCAGTGCCCCGCCCATCAGACCCGACGCATGCTTCAGCCGATCGACCGGCACGCGCTGCGGATGGTCCCTCGTGGCCCGTTCCAAAATCCAGCGCGCGTTATACACCTTGCCTAAAATGAAACGTCTGGCGACCGCACAGCTCCGGGCATCGTTGTCCGCGATCCGGTACTGCTCCTGCCGCAAAAGTACATTGCCGTATTCCGCGCCGACCGATCTCGCCAGAAAGCGGCCCTGCGGCGAGAAAAAGCACAGATCGACACCGCGTCGGGCGCAAGCGCCCATCAGGGCCGGGCTGGCACCTGCATACGAAAAGCAGAGGATGCGTTCGAGCGTGTGCAAGGGAAAACGGCCTGCCTCCTTCCCCTTTTGCATGGAGACGATATTTTCGCCGTCCAGCGTGAGATAAAGATCGGGCGTAAGGACATACAGCGAATTGAGAAGATGCTTCATGGCTGCTCCTCGATATGGCGGCGGACATAGTCCTGCGTATGGGCGCGGGCATAAAGGCGCGGCAAACAGCATTCTTTCAGCGAGCAGGCGTTGCAGCGCTTTGCCGGGCGGACTTTCGGCGTATAGCCGCGCTGGAAATAGCCGTTCATCTCCTCCGCCATCGTCAGAGCTGTTTCTCTTAATTCGGGCAAGATCGGAACATGCTCCCGGCGGCGTGTTTCACCGTAATATAAATCGCCCGCGCCGACGGAACAGGCCAGCATCTCTTCCAGTGCCATGGCCTGCGCGCAGAGCTGGAGACGGTCGGCATCCGTCTCCTTTTCGCGTCCCCGCTTATATTCGACCGGGGACGGCAGCCACTTTCCCTCATATCCGTTCAGTGGAATGCCGGCCGCGTTTTGATGGAACTCGACGACGTCGCAGGCACCGCTCAGCCTGAGCCGGTGAGAGACCACGCGCATACCGCGCAAAATAAGCAGGTCACCGCGTTTTTCCGCCTGCGTGCTGTCGTGACAGCGCTCGTGCAGAAAACGGCCTTCCGCCGTGCGGCCGTTCTCCTTCCACTGCTCTTCGACATGGATGAGCGCCCACTGACGCCGGCAAAAACAAAAATGCTGAATGCCCGACATCGGCAGATATTCGTCTTCCGGCGCGTTCATCAGCGTTTCATCAAAACATGGACGCCTTCCGGCGCGTCGCCGACCGTGATCTCATAATCGGAAAACGCGCGCGGCGGGCGCTCCCCGCAGATCTTTTTCGCTTTCACAAGGTCAAAAAGCGCATAAGAAGGCGCGCTGCCGAGCGGCGACTCATGCTCGAAAACGATCAGCCTGCGCGTTGCCATCCGGCCGCGGGCGGCGGAATGATCCAGCTCGAACATATTAAGCAGCGCTTCCCACAAAACAGACAGATCGCGGTCGTCGAACCCGGAGATCTTCTCCCCCGATTCGTCCTTGCCGGCGAAAGCGGGCGAAATGAAGCCTTCCATCCGATAGAGCGCATACGGCACGACGTATTTGCGGCCCATCGTGCGGCGCTTGGTCGGATCGTCCTCTTCCTGAGGTTTGGCCTCCTGCGTTTTGGCCATGCGGGTGATCGTGACCTCCTGCTGGAGGATGCTGTCCACGCTGCGCGCGAAGCAAAACTGCACCGGCCCGCGCACCTGACCGCACTTATAGTCACCGGTATCCATCACCGCACCGAAAGCCCGCACGTCGTAATACCGTTTGCACATATAGGCACGGGCGATCTCACGGGCGTCTTTCTTTTTGGCATCGATGTTGAAATCGGCATAGGTCTGCTTCATTTTCGCATTGAGAGAAGCGCCCTCGGTCACAAAGATGTCGTAGCCTTTTTCCCCGCCGTAGGCCGCTTCGACATAATTGCGCACCTTGCGCTTGATGCAGACGTCCGTGACGATGCCGTTCGACGTCTGCGGGTCGATGCGCGGCATATTGCCGGCGTCCGGGTCGCCGTTCGGATTCCCGTTCTCTACCTCAAAATAAAGGATGAAATCATACCGCTTGTCGATCGTCATTTTACTTCCTCCTGATTTTCCGGCGCGGCCGATCCTTCTGCCGGCGCGGACCCATTCGTTTTTTTCCTTTTGAGAAAGAAATTCTGCACCTCGTGATAATAGCCGACCAGAAACTTCCCCTGCCCGTTGGAATCGAGCGAGGCCGGGAACGCGGATTTTTGCCCGCTCTCCTCTTTCAAATTTAATTTGTCGATCACCTGGCCGATCTCGCACCGGATATAAAAGAGCCTTTTCTTCATGTCTTCCGTATCGCTTTTGGCCAGATGCTTCTGATCGAGCGCGAGCAGCTCGGGAAAGACCATCTGCGGCGCGGCCAGCGCGGAATTGAGGTATCTATCCGCGATGGAAGCGTTCAGATCGCCCAGCGCGACGTTCTGCGCCCGTTCCATCAGGGCGAAAAGCCGCCCCAGCAGGTATGGAACATCACATTCGTTTGGGTCCAAAGCCATCTTCAAGACCTCCTCATGTTGTTGCCGGTTGATACAGGCTTTCAGGATGCCGGCGCGCAGAGACGACACCGCGCGGAACGGCTTCGCGTCCGCCGCCTCGGCGCGCACGCGGCGAAGCACGCCCTGATACAGCGTCTGCGGATACGGCAGGCCGGTCAGGATACTGCGCATCAGCGCGCTCTCAAGATTGGGCGCGATATTCTCCCGCTTGTGCTCCACCGCCGTTTCGAGCAGGATGCGAAAAGGCGACGGATACGGGTACTTCATGTGCTCGACGGCAAGCCCGCGGTAATGATCCGCCAGCTTTTCGGCAAGGTCCCCGAAAGACGTATCATAGAAAAAGCGGACGACGAGGCGCGTCTTATTGGCGGTGAGGCCGAGCAGGAAAAAGCGCGCGCTGCCGTCCAGCGTGTTTTCCCCGCTTTCCCCGCCCTTTCGGATACTGTCCAGCACGCCGCGGACGCGCGCCGCCTGTTCTTCATCCAGCGTCTCCTTTTCGGCCTTGCTCTTCTTTTTCGTCTCATTTTTGGGGGAAACGCCGAGCAGAACCGAAAGAGCGCTCTCTTCCGCCGGCGCGTCGCGCTCGGCCCAGAAAAGCACCTTGTCGCCCGCGAGATCGATGCGGCGGCGTTCATCACGAAGCAGAAGGTTGAGCGCCGTGACATATTCGAACGCGGCGCGCTTGCCCACCGGCGCGTTGGCGCCCTGCTGCCCGATTTTTCCGAACGAGCAGAACGCGGGCTGATTGAATCCGACGAGTGTGGGCTTGCTCGCGCCGAAACCCGAAACATTGCCGTGAATGCGCGCGAGCGGCTGGCGCTCGCCGGTGACAAGGCACTGGATCATCGGGGCGCTTTTGTCGTTCTCATCCTGATACGCTTCCCACGCCGCGCGCACGGCGGGCCGCTCGTGGATAAATGCCGGATCGCCGCGCAGGCGAAAAACGACGAAAACGCGCGGGTCCTCGAGCAGAGACGTATCCACGCCGGGATAAGAGACGCTGCCCATCCGCCGCTTTTCAAAAAAGCGCAGGACGGCCCGCGCGCCTTCGTCTTCACAGCCTGAAAGGACTGCCTCATGCTTTTTTCGGCTGGCTGAAAAGCGATAGGCGGCGCCGTCCGGCTTATCGTAGACGCCGAACAAAAACGAGACGTTTTCATACAAAAGCGCGGCGCCCGGTCTTTGGCTGGTGCGTTTGGGCAGCAGAGGGACTTCCATCAAGCGGCGAACACGCTTTTTGCCGTTCAGCGTATAGAGCGGCGAAACCGAAACGACGGCGCCGTCGGGGTCCAGCACGATCTCGCCGTCCACGCCCTCAACGGCATAACCGGGCTCGGAAACGGGCAGGCCGGCATGTTTGGCCCGCCGGTAATAGCCGCACAATGCCTGAAGGATCATATCCTCACCTCCGGGACGATCTCGCCGCGGCGCATGACGGCGTGGAAAAACAGCGGCGCGCAGCCGTTCTCATAGTCGATATCATACAGCATGAAGCCGAGATCCATCTCGGGCAGGGCGGCATAACAGCTCACCGGCCGCTCCCCTTCGACGAGCGCGACGTTCGCGGCGAACTCGCGGCACCCAAGGCACGGCTTGGCGAAATGCTGCCCCTTGCGCAATCGGCGCAGCAGGATGTTGTAAAATTCTTTCTCATCCTCTTTTTCACCGATCTTATCGGGCAGAATGTTGAAATGGCCGTCCACCAGATAAGCCACGTCCCGCAGGATGACGGAGGCGCGCTGCTGACGGTTGGCGACGGCATCGAGATGATACGGCGCGCCGTGCCGGTACGCGCTCATGATGCTACGGAAGCTCGGCATCTCGCCCACCTCGTTGCGGCGGATGGAATCGAAGCGAATGGGATTCAGCACGGTGATACGGTCGATGACGTAACGCATGCCGGGATGCCAGAAAACGGCCTCGACGATGCCACGCGCGGCGGACGGCGTGATGACGCTGTAACTGACGCGTTCGGCTTTCGTCTCCGGCCGCGTGAAGAGCGCGGCTTCTCCCCAGACACGCACGCAGAAACCATAAGCCATCGTTTTCACTCCTTTCAAATGAACAGGCCGGACGGCTGCACGGTCGTTTGCAGCCCGTATTCCGGCGAATATAGCGTTTTCATATTCTCGGACGGCGCATCCAGTGCCAAAACGCCGTCCCGCTCAAGCAAAAAAACCTTTTCTGACAGCTCTTTACGCTGATTG
>CAUULH010000089.1:0-5763 GCA_963545875.1 uncultured Ethanoligenens sp. | reverse complement strand
CCCGCGCGGTCGTTCGCTTCACAGGGACAGCAGCGCACCGCCGCGCTGGCGCTCAAGCTGGCGGAGGCGGAAGTGCTGAAAGAAGTGACCGGCGAAGCGCCGGTGCTTTTGCTGGACGATGTGTTCAGCGAGATGGACGGCACAAGGCAGGATTATCTCCTGCATCACATCAAAGGCGCGCAGGTCTTTATCACCACCTGCGAACCGCAGCGGTTTTCTTCCGCCGCCGGCGCGGTCTTTTCGCTGAATGAAGGGACCGTGCGGGCACAGGAAAACGCGGGCTGAGGAGGTTTTGCCATGTATCTGCATATCGGGCAGGATACGGTCGTGCGGACGCGCGATATCGTCGGGATCTTCGATATCGACACGACGAGCATTTCCCCCATCACGCGCGAATATCTCCGCAAAGCGCAGGAATCCGGCGCCGTCGTCAACGTGACGGAGGACCTGCCCAAATCGTTTGTAGTCTGCCGGGATTCCGGCAGTGTGAAAGTATATATTTCCCAGATTTCGTCAACAACTCTTTTAAAGCGCAGCCTGGCAAAAGGTTTTGCCGATGCGGAGCCCGCCGGCTGAAAGCCGCGTGTTCCCTCTTCCCTCTCCGTTCCGTGCGGCGGGAGGACAAGTGATTCCGGCGCACGGAGAAATGGCGGTAACGATGAGCGATAACAACGATCAGATCAATATACAGACGATAAAACCAGACGAACCGGATTACGGCGCAGACCAGATCCAAGTGCTCGAAGGGCTCGAGGCCGTCCGCAAGCGGCCCGGCATGTATATCGGCTCGAACGGCGCGCCCGGACTCCATCACCTCGTTTATGAGATCGTGGACAACGCCATTGACGAGGCGCTGGCCGGCTACTGCCACCATATCCACGTGGAGATCCTTGAGGGCGACGTCATCCGCGTGACGGACGACGGCCGCGGCATCCCGGTCGGCATCCAGCCGAAAGTCGGCATTCCGGCCGTCACCGTGGTCTTTACGATGCTGCACGCGGGCGGCAAATTCGGCGGCGGCGGATACAAGGTCTCCGGCGGCCTGCACGGCGTGGGTGCTTCGGTCGTGAACGCCCTTTCGGAATGGCTCGAAGTGCGAGTGGCCCACGAGGGCAAGCTCTACCGGCAGAAATATGCCCGCGGCGTGCCGACCACCAAGCTCGAGATTATCGGCGATTCCGACAAAGTGGGCACGACGATCGCTTTCAAACCGGACAGCGAGATCTTTGAGACGACGGTCTACGACTACGACACCATTCTTTCGAGACTGCGCGAGCAGGCGTTTCTGAACGCCGGCGTGCATGTGCTCCTCGAGGATAAGCGCACGCCGGACGGCCGCAGCGACGATCTCTGCTACGAGGGCGGCATCCGCGAATTCGTGCAGTATGTGCACAAGCGCAAGGGCCTCACGCCGCTTCATCCGGACGTCATCTATTTTTCGGCGGCCGGTGAAAAGAGCGCGGCGGAAATCGCCATGCAGTACAACGACAGTTACAGCGAGGTCATCTATTCGTTCGCCAACGATATCCACACGGTGGAAGGCGGCACTCACGAGACCGGTTTTAAATCGGCACTGACCCGTGTTTTCAACGATTACGGCCGCAAATACGGCATTTTGAAGGATTCGGATTCAAACCTCTCCGGCGAAGACACGCGCGAGGGCCTGACCGCCGTCATCAGCGTGAAGCTCGAAGAAGCACTGTTCGAGGGGCAGACCAAGGCCAAACTCGGCAATACCGAGATGCGCCAGCTCGTGGACAGTATGCTCTACGAGCACTTGATGGCCTACTTTGAGGAAAATCCGGCCGTGGCGCGCGCGATCTTCGATAAAGCCATGGCGGCCAACCGCGCGAGAGAAGCCGCCCGCAAGGCGCGCGATCTTTCCCGCCGCAAATCGGCGCTCGATTCCGCTTCCCTGCCCGGCAAGCTGGCGGACTGCTCGGATAAAGACAACACCTACACCGAGATCTACATCGTGGAAGGCGATTCCGCCGGCGGCTCCGCCAAAGAAGGCCGCGATCGGAAATTCCAGGCCATCCTGCCGCTCTGGGGCAAGATGCTGAACGTCGAAAAAGCGAGGCTCGACAAGGTCTACAGCAACGAGAAGCTGATGCCGGTCGTCACGGCGCTCGGCACGGGCATCGGAGAGGATTTCGATCTTTCCAAGCTCCGCTACGGCAAAGTGATCATCATGGCCGATGCCGATGTGGACGGCTCGCATATCCGGACGCTGCTGCTCACGTTCTTTTTCCGTTTCATGCGGCCGCTGATCGAAGACGGCCATGTCTATATCGCCCAGCCGCCGCTTTTCAAGCTCTCCAAAGGCAAAAAATCGCAATACGCGTTTACCGACCGCGAGCGCGACCAGATCATCGTCGAAATGGGCGGCAAATGCGATATCCAGCGCTATAAGGGCCTCGGCGAGATGGACCCGATCCAGCTCTGGGAGACCACGATGAACCCGGAGAACCGAACCATCCTCCGCGTGGATATGGAGGACGCGGCGGCGGCGGACGAGGTCTTCACCATCCTGATGGGCGACCGCGTGGAGCCGCGCCGCGAGTTCATCGAGACCAACGCGCATAAGGTGCGCGAGCTCGATGTCTGATAAACTGTGAAAATCCGGCGTGAAGAGCGCCTTGTAGAACGACGCCGCGCAGGCGGGCGGAGCGTCCGCAGGGGGGAATTCGATGAATTTTGAAGGACAGAAACTGATTCCGGTCGAGATCAAGCACGAGATGGAAAAATCCTTTCTGGAATATTCCATGTCGGTGATCGTTTCGCGCGCGCTTCCGGACGTGCGCGACGGCTTAAAGCCGGTGCACCGGCGCATCCTTTATGCCATGTATGAAGATAACCTGCTGCCGACGAACGCGTACCGCAAATCCGCCACGACGGTCGGAAACGTGCTGGGCCGCTACCATCCGCACGGCGACGCCTCGGTCTACGACGCGCTGGTGCGCATGGCGCAGAATTTTTCTCTCCGCTATCCGCTGGTGGACGGCCACGGCAACTTCGGCTCCATCGACGGCGACGGCCCGGCCGCCTATCGTTACACGGAAGCCCGGATGTCGAAGATCTCGCTCGAAATGCTGCGGGATATCGAAAAAGAGACCGTGGATTTTCAGCCGAACTTCGACGATGTGCGCAAGGAGCCTATCGTCATCCCGTCGCGTTTCCCCAATATTCTGGTGAACGGCTCGTCGGGCATCGCCGTCGGCATGGCGACGAATATCCCGCCGCACAACCTGAATGAAGTCATCGACGGCATGGCGTTGCTCATCGACCATCCGGACGCCACGCTCGACGAGCTGATGGCCTGCATCAAAGGGCCGGATTTCCCCACCGGCGGCATCATCATGGGCCGGGCCGGCATCCGCGCTGCCTACGCGAAAGGCCGCAGCCGCATCACGCTGCGCGCCAAAGCGCAGATCGAGGAGCAGGACAACGGCCGCAGCCGCATCGTCGTCACCGAGATCCCGTATATGATCAATAAGGCGCGCATCGTCGAAGGCATCGCTGAACTGCACAAAGACAAGCGCGTGGAAGGCATCTCCGATCTGCGCGACGAATCCGACCGCGACGGCCTGCGCATCGTCATCGAGCTCAAGCGCGACGCCAACCCGCAGGTGGTGCTCAACCGGCTGTATACGTACAGCCAGCTCCAGGAGACCGTGCCGGTCATCATGCTGGCGCTCGTGAACGGCCAGCCGCGCATCCTGCCGCTCCGCGATATCCTCACCGAATACATCCGTTTTCAAGAGCAGGTCGTCACCCGGCGCACGCAGTTCGATCTCCGCAAGGCCGAGGAGCGCGCGCATATCCTCGAAGGCCTGAAGATCGCGCTCGACGCCATCGACGAAGTCATCCGCATCCTGCGCGCGTCCAAATCCATTCCGGAAGGCCGCGCCGCGCTGATGGAACGTTTCGGGCTCGATGAGATCCAGGCGCAGGCCATCGTGCAGATGCGCCTCGGACAGCTCACCAATCTCGAACGGGAAAAGATCGAAGATGAGCTGGCCTCGCTCGAAACCAAGATCGCGGAGTTCAAGGCCATCCTCTCCGACGAGCACCGCATCCTCGAGATCGTGAAAGAAGAAGCGCTGGCCGTCAGGGAAAAATTCGGCGACGAGCGCCGCACGCGCATCGAGAATGTGAGCGGCGAAGTGGATGAGGAAGACCTCATCCCGGTCGAAGACGTCGTGCTCACGCTGACCAATTTCGGCTATATCAAACGCCAGCCCGCCGCGTCTTATCACACCCAGCGCCGCGGCGGCCGCGGCATCACCGGGCTTTCCCACCGCGAGGAAGATGTGGCGAAAGAGCTCTTCGTCTGCTCGTCGCACGATTATGTGCTCTTTTTCTCCAGTCTCGGGCGCGTCTACCGGCTCAAGGGCTACGAGGTGCCGGAAGGCTCCCGCACGTCCAAGGGCATCAACGTGGCCAACATCCTGCCGCTCGCGCAGAATGAGAGTATCACGGCCATGATCAAGCTGCCGAAATTTGAAGAAGACCATTATCTCGTGATGGTCACGAAGCACGGCATCGTCAAGCGCACGTCGCTTGCCGAATACGATACGGCCAGGAAGGCCGGCGTCATCGGCATTCTGCTCGACGAGGGCGACGAGCTGGTGGGCGTACTGCTCACTTCCGGCACGTCCGATGTGCTGGCGAGCACGAAAAACGGCGTGGCCATCCGCTTTGCCGAAACGAACGCTCGCCCGATGGGTCGCTCCGCCCACGGTGTGAAGGCCATCTCGCTCGAAGAAGGCGATACGGTCGTCGGCGTGGCCGATCCGAGCGCGGAAGGCGCGTTGCTGTTCGTGACGGAAAACGGCTTCGGCAAACGGGTCCCATTCGATGATTTCCGCGTGCAGAACCGCGGCGGCAAAGGGCTCATCGCCTATTCCGTCACGGAAAAGACCGGTTCGGTGACCGGCGTGCGCGTGGTGGACGAGGGCGACGACGCCCTGCTCATCTCGTCGGACGGCATCATCATCCGTACCCCGGTGAGGGACATCCCGCTCTATTCCCGCTATGCGAAAGGCGTGCGCGTGATGCGCGTGAACGGTGAGACGAAGGTCGTTACCGTCACCAGCGCGGCCCATGAGGAAGAAGAGCCGGACGAAAACGGGCCGGTGACGCCTGAAAATGTGCCGGAAGCCGAAGAAAAACCGCAGGAAACACCGGCGGTTTCGGAAGATCCGCCGGTCGAAGAATAAAAAGGGAAAACCAAATAAAAAATGCGTCTTGAAAAAGCGAAGAAGCTTTTTTCAAGACGCATTTTATACACGTTTCGCGATCTTACGACAGAAGGCGGAGAAAAGCGAAACGAGAGCCCTGGAACTGGTCGAGATCGACGTCGCCGTCCACACCTGCGAGCGTTCCCTTTTCATTGTACTGCCAAAACGTCCAGTTACCGATATCCGGTTTGGTCTTCACGTTGATGACCCAGAACGGATAATCCGAATACGAATCGTACAGCATGTTAAAGATGCGGGCCGGCACATAAAAGACCGGTTTCTGCCCATAGTAGGCTTCGATCTTTTTGACATAGGCCGACACCTGCTTTTTAAAGCCCGCTTCTTTCGTCACGGTGGATTCGATATCCACGGCGGGCGGCAGCATTCCCGCTTTTTTCGGCACGGTGCGGATGAAGTTGGCCGCCTGCGCTTCTCCGCTGCTCGTCGTCGAGAAGAAATGGTAAGCGCCCACTTTCAGGCCCGCCGCTTCGGCGCCCGCCAGATTGCTTTTGAACCGGGC
>CAUULH010000088.1:0-5813 GCA_963545875.1 uncultured Ethanoligenens sp. | reverse complement strand
GAATAACCTCGCAGATCTGAGAAATTCATTGGGCCTGACGTTTGTTTTACCGAGCCGTTCTCTTTCTGCTCCAAATGATGTAGCTTTTAGAAAAAAAGTGGCCGTAATCGCGCATATCTTTTATCCGGATCTGATCGAGCGATGTATACAGTATTTGTTGAATATCCCAAAAGGGATCGATCTATATATCACGACCTCGTCTGCTTCAACAAAAGAAAAAATCGAGCAGGCCTTGAAAAGCCATGCCATTTCTCGCTACACCATTCTTGTGTCTAAAAACCGCGGCAGAGAGATCAGCGCGCTGCTGATGGAATGCAGAGCTTTTTTACTCAAATATGATTATCTCGCATTTTTACATGACAAACATACTTCAAACAAAGCCGGAGCCGAAACCATTGGGGATTCCTTTATGTATAAAATGTGGGAAAATCTTTTGAAAAGTCCAGATTATATCCTCAATATCCTTCGACTTTTTGAGGAGGATCCTTCGCTTGGACTTTTGACTCCTCCTTATCCTTATTCCGGTTCCCTTTACCATTCTTCTCTCGGAAATGAATGGACTATTTGTTATCAAATCACGAAGAAGCTGGCTGAGCGTCTTGGCCTGACTGTTGACCTGTCGCCGGATAAAGAACCTTTCGCTTTATCCACTTCTTTTTGGTGCCGGACTTCTGCTTTAAAAACTCTTTTTCAATACCCGTTTCGATATGAGGATTTCCTTCCGGAGCCGCTGCCCCGCGACGGCACGATAAGCCACGCGATCGAACGCATTTTGCCCTATGTGGCACAGCATGAAGGATACTACAGCGCCATGCTTATGAATACGGATTTTGCCGCGTTGCCGCTTACTCATTTTCAATATATGCTGAGTGAGATCAATCGAACCCATCATGCGGATCAGTTGAAAAAATTGATTCGATTTTGCAAAGACCATGACCGGATCTATATTTACGGCACGGGCGATGTGGGCAGCTACTATTCTCAATTTTTAGAGGATTATGGAATAAGCTATCAGGCATTTCTTGTATCGGATGGTCTTCCAAAACCCGACGAACTGCGTAGGCATCCGGTCTATTACCGTTCAGAGGTCGACCCATACGAAAAAGGAACTGCGATCATCCTCGCCATGGCACAAAAGAATGAAAACAAAGTGTTTCCGACATTCCATCCTGGGGCAAATCTTTTTTGTGTGAGCTTCTGACGGCATATTTGCAAAAATCAGCAGGAGAAAAAATGAAAATCATTGTTTTTGGCATCGGCTCTGTCTGGAAAGCAATCAAGCCTTCCGTCGATTTTCAAAGCATCCTTTGTTTTTGTGATAACGATCCTAAATACTGGGGTCAGAAAATTGCCGGGAAAGAAATCGTTTCCCCTCAGAAGATTTCGTCTTTTCCGTACGATTTTATCGTCATCGCCAGCACCAGATACTTTTGCACGATTCGACAGCAACTTACGGAAGATTTCCGCATAGACCCGCGAAAGATCATCAGCTGGGTCTTACTGTTGCAATGCTGTATCAGCAAGCCCGGATATTACAACCCTTTTTCTTTTAAGGAAATGCTCAAGCTTATCGATGAAACGCCGCAAAATAAAATTCTACTCGATTATGACCTTTCTTTTGTAAAATACCGAATGTTCACCAAAGAAATCGAAGACGGGCTTTCGTTTGGCGGGCAGGCTATTTTTGGGTATACTCAGAACCCAGAATCGGTTTGGCCGATTTTCCAAAATGTTTACACCGATCTTTACACAACACCCTCAGATCTTGAGAAAAAGACATGGGATACCGTGCTGCTCGGCGACTTTGCCGTGACCCATTCTATTGATGTATCCTGCTGTGTCATACGAAAACTCCTTCCCGTTTCGCGTGCTATCTTTTTCAGCTATCAAGATCCTCTGCTTTTAACGTGTCTGCAAAAAGCAGAGGAGCATCTCACTATCCGACGTCTGAGCTATTATCATTCCGATATCGCCGTAGTGGAAAAGAAAAACGAGTCGAATGAAATCGACCTTAAATTGTTTGTTGCCGTGCACAAAATGAGCTGGGTGCCGGACGATCCTTTGTATGTACCGATCCATGTGGGCAGTGGTAATTTTTCTCTTCCGCGCATGGTACGGGACGATACCGGCGACAATATCGCTTCTTATAATGCAAAAATCAACGAGGGCACCGCGATGTACTGGATATGGAAGAACGTGGACTGCCAATATGTCGGGCTCAACCATTATCGGCGATATTTTTTGAAAAACCGATACAAGAGCAGAAGCAACCTTTTAGACCTTCAGACCGCTTCGGCCATCCTCCGGGATTACGATATCATTCTTGCTCCGAAGGTTTCCACCTGCCCGCAGGATATCCGCTGTCAGCTTTCTGCCACGACCGGCCATGTGCCCGGATTAGAAGCCGTCCGAGCGGAGCTGGACAAAAGGCACCCGGACTATCTCCCCGCTTTCGATTATGTGTTTTCCGGTGAATGCCTGTATGTCTGCAACCTGTTCATTACATCCAAAAAAACATTCGATGCTTACTGTGCCTGGCTCTTTGATTTTATTCTTCCAGCCTGCGGCCGAATCGACACACGCGGTTATGATATCTACAGTAGCCGGATCGCGGGATTTATCTTGGAACGGATGCTTACCGTCTGGCTGACGAAGCAAAAGTTAAAAATCAAAGAACTGCCGTATTTGCTGCTGGACGAACAACAAGGATAACGGCCATTCCATCTGCGGCAGACCGTTCAAAATCAAAAAGGAAGTGCACTCTTGCCAAAAGTCACGATCATCATGCCCTCTCTCAATGTCGCGCCATACATTCAGGCGTGTATGGACAGCGTTGTGGGGCAGACTTTTCGGGATATCGAAATTCTATGCGTGGACGCGGGCTCCACGGACGGCACTCTCGAAATTCTGGAACGATATGCCCGTCTGGACTCCCGCGTGCATGTTCTGCACTCGCCCAAAAGAAGCTACGGCTATCAGCTGAATATGGGTTTCCGAGCGGCACGCGGTAAATACGCCGGCATCGTGGAGACCGACGACTACATCGATACCCGCATGTTCGAAGCGCTTTACACCGCCGCCGAAGAAGGCCAATACGAGTTTGCCAAATCGAATTTTCGCTTTTTTATGGATACGTCTGCGGCCGGTCGCGTTTTTTTGGACTATACTTTATTCCCATCCGCCCACGGCCCTGTCCAGGTGTCCGCGCTTGACTATATGCGGGCGGCGATACCCTACGATTCCTTCATGTGGAACGGCATCTATCGGCTGGATTTCATCCGAAAAAACGGCATCGTGCTCGACGAGACCCCCGGAGCGGCTTATCAGGACGCCGGATTCCGGGCCCAAGTCGCTCTGTTGGTTCAAAAAGGCGTCTACCTACCGGATCTTCTGTATTTTTACCGGCGCGACAACGGCGCTTCCTCCATGCACAGCCCAAACGGATTGCAGTACGACTTGCAGGAAAGCCGCTATATCTTAGACTGGGTGCAAAAGCGTTTTCCCGGCGATCCGGCCCGCATTCGGGCCGCCAGCCGGGAGATCGCAAAAAACGCCGTCCATTCTTTTAAGCAGGCGATTTCAAACCCGCCGGATGCAGACGGCAAGACCCGGACGATGCATGAATTCCGCAAACTGCTCCAAGCCTGCGACACCTGTGGAAGCCTGATGCAGGCCGATTTTGAACCGGATATCTGGCTGGGCCTGCGTCTGCTTTTGGACGCTCCCGCTTGTTTTTATTCCTATCTATCCGGCGCGGCCGGTCAGGAAATTCGCTTTTATCGGGGTTTTTTAAAAGCCATGCGCTCACGGCCGGAGATCGTGCTTTTCGGTTGTGGAAAAAAAGGAAAGCAGCTATACTGTTTATTGAGCGGAAACGGCATTGATTCCGTTTCCTGCTTCTGCGACAATGACCGTTCGCTTTGGGGGACGACGTTCGGCGGCAGACCCGTCATTTCGCCGAACAAAGCGGCCGCGGACCATCCTCATGCTTTTTTTCTTCTTACGCATCTCGCCCATTACCGGGAAATGCTGCATCAGCTGCTGGATCGGCACGTTCCGGCCGAAAACATCGACATTTACCGCCTTCCTTTAGACCCGATGGCCTGCACGAGCCGTTGGCTCGATGATGAACTGGACAATGATTCCGGGGGAAACGATGGGGAATAACTGCCTTTCGAATCAATCCAAAAACAGCCGTGACTGGCTTTCTTTTTATCAGACGAGCCCGCGCTCGGCCGGTCTTTTGTGCTGGTATCCGTTTTCCCCCAACGCCTCTTTGCTCCAGATCGGCGGGTCGGAAACGCTCACCGGCATGTTCTGTGAACGCTGCCGCTCCGTTGCCGTTCTCGAACGCGACGCTCAAAGGGTTTCCCGCATCAAAACAAACGCGTCTCTTCATGTATTCAGCGGCGGTCTTTCCTCTCTGCCCGCGTCTTCGTCTTTCGATTACATCGTCTTCATCGTCGGCCCGGACACAGCCGCCCCTGTTTTTACGCAAAACGATTACGCCGGGCTCTTGAAGACCCTCAAAAGCCGCCTGTCGCCGGAAGGCAGGCTGCTTTTCGCCGTATCCAACCGCTTTGGTGTCCAGGCGCTTTGCGGCTCGCCGGATCTTTCCACCGGCATCCCCTTTGACGGGCCGAACGGCTATCCTACCGGTGCGATTCAGCCTTCCGTCAGTCGGGATGAACTCCTCCAAATCATAAAGGATGCCGGTTTTTCAAAAACCAAACTCTATTACCCTTTCCCCGACCACTTTCTCCCGCAGACTTTTTACACGGATGCTTTTCCGCCCGGAAGCGAACTGGCTGAGCGCCTGCGCCCATACGCCGCCGACCGCTCAAGCCTCGTTATCCGGCCCAATCAGCTTTACCGCCCGCTTTCTGAAAACGGCCTGATGCCGTTTTTCTGCAATTCTTTTTTGGCCGAATGCGGGGACGGCGACTTCTCCCCCGTGCTTTTCGCGGCCGTTTCCACCGAAAGGAGACCGGAAGAGCGCTTCGCCACGGTCATTTTGGAAAATGGCACCGTCGTCAAGCAGGCATTATCTCCGGCGGGCGAAAAGGGATTGACAAGGCTGGAAGAAAACTCGAACGCTTTGAGCGCAAGAGGGCTCTCCGTCGTCCCTTTACGCAGACTGCCCGAACGTCTTGTCATGCCCCGGATCGACGAGCCGGCCTTGTCGGATTTTCTTGCCGGGGCTGTTTTATCAGACAGCAAGACTTTCTTGGCCTGTCTGGATGGCTTGTATCGGGAGATCCTGCGCTCGTCCGATACCGTTCCGGCCAAGCGGAACGCTCTTCTTTCGCGCGCGCCGGACGCGGATTGGGCCCCATCCTATCGAAAGCCTATCTGGAAATGATCCCGGTCAACTGCTTTTACCGGCACGGGCGGTTCCTTTTCTTCGACCAGGAATTCGTTCGGGAAAATTATCCGGCCAAATATGTTCTGTTCCGGGCCGTCCGCGACCTGTATTCTTTTTCACCGCAGATCGCCCGGCACATGCCCTTAGAAAACCTTCAAGAACGTTATCGGCTGAAAGCGCTCTGGAACGTATTCTGCAAAGAAGAAGACTGTTTTCAGGACGAGCTGAGGCAGCGGAAAAAGCAGAGCTGTTTTTACCGATGGACGGATATCCGCCCTGAAACCATCATCCGGAACATAAGGAAGCTGCAAATGGATAACGAAACGGGCCCCGCTCTTTCTCAGATATCGAATCAGGTCTTTCTCCCTTTGGCGGGATGCCAGGGTAAAGAGATCGTTCTGTTCGGTGCCGGCAGAATGGCGGTGCATTATCTCAAGAAATATGGCAC
>CAUULH010000087.1:0-5837 GCA_963545875.1 uncultured Ethanoligenens sp. | reverse complement strand
ATAGCCCACGGATTCGAGCGGCGTAGTGAGTTCGATGCGGCTGTCCCCCGGCAGCAGCGGCAACGCCAACAGGAGCCCCGTGATGAACTGCGAGCTGATGTTGCCCGGCAGTGTGAAGGTCCCGGCCTTCAGCGCGCCGTCGATGGTGAGCGGCAGGCCGCCCGCCGTCTCACAGCGCACGCCCGCTTTCGGCAGGCAGTCGAGGTACGGGCCGATGGGGCGCTTTGGCAGCCGCCCACGGCCGACGAAGGTGAACCGGCCGCCGCCCGCGGCCGCGAGCGGGATGAGGAACCGCAGCGTCGAGCCGGATTCCAGACAGTCGATCGTCCCGCTTTTTTTTTGAAAGGTATTCGTTCCGTCTGCCAAAAGGGCGCCCGGCTCTTCGGTGATGGCCGTGCCCAGCGCGCGCATGGCGCCCGCTGTGGCCCGCATGTCATCCGAAAGGGAAAAAGGGGCGACCCGGCACGCGCCTTTTGCGAGCGCGGCGCAGATGATGCCCCGATGGGCGGCGCTCTTAGACGGCGGCGGCGTGACGGAGCCGGTCAGCCGGCCTGTGTGGATCTGTACGCGTCCCAAATAAAAACCCCCTGATTCTTTTGATCGAAAACTCAGCCGGCCAGCCCGAAAAAGGCGGGCAGCCCGGTCACCGGCAGCCGGTAGAGAAAAGCGTCGCCGATGGATTTGAGCAATACGAGCCGGATGTCGCCGCCCGCCCGCTTTTTGTCGTTCTGCGCGGCGCGCACGGCGTCCGCGAGCGGCACGGGCGATTCGGTCGGCAGGCCGTATTTTTTTGTCAGCGCGGCGATGCGCGCCGACGTGCCTGTCGGAGAAAGTCCCTGGCGTTCGGCCGCTTCGGTAATGAGCTTCATCCCGACAGCGACGGCCGCGCCGTGGCTGATGCCTTGAAAATGCAGGCATTTTTCGATG
Source organism: uncultured Ethanoligenens sp. (assembly GCA_963545875.1). Taxonomy (GTDB): domain Bacteria; phylum Bacillota; class Clostridia; order Oscillospirales; family Ethanoligenentaceae; genus Ethanoligenens. Next base: position 4,910 of record CAUULH010000087.1, on the reverse strand, counting down.
GCGTGGCCGAGCGTGTGGCCGAAGTTGAGCAGCATGCGTTCGCCCTTTTCCCGCTCGTCGTGCTCCACCACGTCCCGCTTGATGAGGATGTTCTGCGCGATGATATCCGGCAGTGCCGTATGAAGGTCCTTTTCCATGCACAGCTGGTCGAACAGCGGCTTGCTGCGGATGCAGGCCTGCTTGATGATCTCGCCCATGCCGCAGGCGATGTTGCCTTCATCGAGCGTATCCAGCACATCCGGGTCGCAGACGACGGCGCGCGGCTGCCAGAAAGCGCCCGCGAGGTTCTTGCCTTCCGGCAGATCCACGGCTGTTTTGCCGCCGACGGAGGAATCCACCTGAGCGAGCAGCGTGGTGGGCACCTGGATGAAGTCGATCCCGCGCATATAGGTGGCGGCGGCAAAACCCGCCGTATCGCCCACCACGCCGCCGCCGAGCGCGACGACGAGGTCCGCGCGCGTCAGGTCGTTCCGGGCAAAAAAAGTATACAGCGTGCGGAGCGTGTCGAGATTTTTCGAGGCTTCGCCCGCTTTGAAGGCAAAGACCGGCGCGGTGAAGCCGGCGGCCTGCATCGAGGCGCGCACGGTATCGGCATAGAGCGGGCCGACGTTCGTATCGGTTATGATGACGGCCCGGTGCGTGCGCGCCACGCTTTCGGCGAACCGGCCGGTCTCGGCGATCATGCCGCGGCCCAGATGGATCTCATAGGCGCGCCCGGTGCGCACCGGAATGACTTCAGCCATGGATTTCTCCTTTTTGGGGTGAGCTGTCCCTGTCTTTGCGTTCGCGGGCCCGGCGGAGCAGGGCTTCGAGCGCTTCGTGGTCTTCTGACTCGACCGCGTCCCGTATTTTGGAAAGATGGTCGAGCATCTCATCCGCTTCGGCACAGAAAGCCTTCTTGTTTTCGAGAAAAAGTTCTGCCCACAAAGGCGGATTGATGTGCGCGACACGTGAAATATCCCGGTAACTGCCGGCGGAATAGCCGTCGTGCCCCGGGCACGAGGAACTGAGCACATAGGCGCAGGCCAGCGCGTGCGGAAGCTGGGAAGTAAAGGCGATCATGCGGTCGTGGTGCGCGGCGGTCGTGGTGACGACGCGCGAAAAGCCAAGCCCTGAAAGCAGGGCCGTGAGCGCCGCGAGCGTTTTTTCGTCTGTTCCCTCGGGCGGCGTGAGCAGAAAACTCGCCCCGTCGAAAAGGGAAGCGCTCGCGGCGGAAAAGCCGTTGATCTCCCGCCCGGCCATCGGGTGCCCGCCGATGAAGACGAAGCCGTTATCGCGGGCCGTCTGCGGCAGAGCCGCCATGATGCGCGACTTGATACCGCAGCAGTCCACAACGACACAGCCTTTGCGGAAGCGCGCGGCGTTTTCCCGCACGAACGCGATGGCGGCGTCCGGATACAGCGCGATGAAGAGAAGATCGGCTCCAAAAAGCGCGTCCGGCGTATTTGCGGCGGGGATCCCGGCTTTCCGTGCCATATGGACAACGGCGGGGTCCGCATCGAACCCCGCCACCGTCCTGCCGGCGCGTTCGAGCGCCAGCGCCATCGAGCCGCCGATCAGTCCTAATCCCGCCACGCCCACGCGGGCGAACGGGCCTTCTCCTGCGTTCTCCATGGCCATTTGCTCAGATCTGGCGTCCCACCACTTCGGCGAGCGGCGCAAGGCGCTTCATGATGCCGTCGAACTGGTCGGGCGTGAGGGACTGTGCCCCATCCGAAAGGGCTTTGGCCGGATTGTTGTGGACTTCGATCATCAGGCCGTCCGCACCGGCGGCGATGGCGGCTTTGCTCAGCGGCTCGACCATCCATGGCATACCTGCGGCGTGGCTCGGGTCGATGATGATGGGCAGGTGGGAGAGGCGCTTGACGACCGGCACGGCGGAGATATCCAGCGTGTTGCGCGTGAAGGTCTCGTAGGTGCGGATACCGCGCTCGCAGAGGATGACGTTCTCATTGCCGCCGGCCATGATGTATTCGGCGCTCATCAGCCATTCCTGATAGGTGTTGGCAAGGCCGCGCTTGAGCAGGATGGGCTGTTTGAGTTTGCCCAGCTCTTTGAGGAGCTCGAAGTTCTGCATGCTGCGCGCGCCGACCTGGAGGACATCGACATCGGAGAAGAGCTCGATGTCTTCGGTGTTCATGATCTCGGTCACGATGGGCAGGCCGGTCTCTTTGCGGGCGACGCGCAGCAGGCGGAGCCCTTCGGCGTGCAGGCCCTGGAAAGAATACGGCGAGGTGCGGGGCTTGAAGGCGCCGCCGCGGAGGAAGGAAGCGCCGGCCGCTTTGACGCGCTTGGCGACTTCGATGATCTGCTCTTCGCTCTCCACGGAGCACGGGCCGGCGATGACGGCCAGCTTTTTGCCGCCGATGAGCCGGTCTTTCACGGAAACGACGGTGTCGTCCGGATGAAATTTGCGGTTGGCCTTTTTATAGGGCTCCTGCACGCGCTTGACGGTCTCCACGGCGTCCTGCGCGGCGACGGCGTCCATATCGATGGCGGAGGTATCTCCGAGCAGGCCGAAGATGGTGGCCTGCGTGCCAACGGAAACGCTCACTTTTACGCCGAAGCCTTCCAGATACTGCTTCAGCTTTTCCTGATCTTCATTGGAAACACCTTGCTTGAGAATAACGATCATGTTGTTTCTCCTTCGAAATCCTCTGCCCCTGCACGCAGTAAAAAAGGGAGCTCATCTCATGAGCCCCCGCAGGTGTTTGCGTTTTGGTAAGGCGCTAACTGCTCATGACGCTTTATTACAGCACAAGACTCCGGTGCTAAAGAAAAAGCCCGGAAAGTAAAAGCTGTAAAAGGAACGAGCATTCACAGTGCGCATAAAACGGTTCTCCTTTTCGTATGCCGTGCCCGCTTTTCGGGCTCCGGCCGCCGAAACTAGTTTTATCTTAAAACAATCCCCGACAAATGTCAATAGAAAATTTGGGATTTTAGCAGCCAAAAGTCAAAAAGTTTTTACGGATTCTTTTTTTTATCCAAGGAAGGAGCCGGCGCGTTCCCGGCCTCAAAGCCCGGGAATGCCCGCACGGCATCCCAAACGCGCCCGGCCATCTGAGGGATGGGCAGGTCGCCGCGGTTGATCACCGTGAGGTCGGCGGCGGCGCGGTAGAGCGGCAGTCGCTTTTGATACAGCTCGCGCATCGTGCGCATCCGGTCGGGCGTATTGAGCAGAGGGCGGGAGCGGTCGCCGCGCAGCCTGCGCTGCACGACGCGGAGCGGCACGTCGAGCAGAACGATGACGCCGCCTTTTCTCAGCGCGCGGACATTTTGTGTCCGCAGCACCGTGCCGCCGCCGGTGGCGATGACGAGCCCGCCTTTGCGGGAGAGCTCGGCGGCGCACCGGGTCTCCAGCGCGCGGAAGAAAGCCTCGCCGCTTTCACGGAAAATGGCGGGGATGCGCCGGCCGTCTTTTTTCTCGAGGTAACGGTCGAGGTCGATGAACCGCGCGCCTGCGAGCGGCGCGAGCGCCGCCCCGATGCTCGATTTCCCGCTGCCCATAAAGCCGCACAGCACGATGTTCCTCATGCTTTTTCCGTTTGCTCCCGCAGTTCGGTCTGCATCTCTTTGCACAGCGCGGCGACGTCTTCCGGGCGGAAAGCCGCGCCGGTCCAGAGTTTCTGCGCTTCGGCGGCCTGCCACACGAGCATATGCAGGCCGTTCTGAACGGAAGCGCCCGCCTTGCGCGCCGCGCGTAAAAGCGCGGTCTCAAGCGGATTGTAGACGGCGTCGAAGACGGCGTGCGCTGAGCGTGCCACCGTGAGCGGCACCGGCATCTCCTTTACATGGGGAAACATGCCCACGGGCGTGCCGTTGATGATGAGATCGAACGTGCCGGTCACATAGGCGAGCGTAGTGGGTTCGATCTTCGCGCTGGGGGAGCCGGCGGCAAGTTCATCAGCGAAATCGGCCGCTTTGCCGTAGGTGCGCCCGCCGATGGTGAGCGTACAGTCGTGAGAGATCACCTCGTGAGCCATCATGTGCGCCACGCCGCCCGTGCCGCAGAGAAGGACATGGCCGGAGAGCGGGATGCGCGCGTCCGACAGCGCGTGCAGAAAACCGGCCGCGTCGGTATTGTAGCCGATGAGGCGGCCGTCGATGTTTTTCACGGTGTTGACGGCGCCGAAGTTTTTGGCTTTCATATCGATCTCATCCAAAAACGGAATGATCTTCTGCTTGTACGGGATGGTCACGTTGAAGCCGTCAAGCTTTCGGAGCGCGGGCAGGCGGGCCTCCAGATCTTCCGGCGGAAATTCAAGGAGGCTGTAATCTCCCTGCTTGCCCGACAGCTCAAACAGGTGCTTGTGGATGGCCGGCGAGATGCTGTGGCCGAGCGGATAGCCGATCAGCGCATATGCGGATTGTTTCATGACAGGTGTTCCCCCATTTTCAGAAAAGGATTTTCTGATAAGAAATGTTAAATAATGTCAAAAACCGAGTGCTGCAGGCCGGAACGAGATCAGGACAGGATGCCGGCAAAAGAAAAACCGCCACGGATGACGGCTTTTGGTGGAATGGATCGAAGGATGCCTCCCAGAACGGTGTCATCCGGCGAGAGCAGAAAGACATTTTTCCATTTTTTCCGTGCTGTCGAGCGGAAACGTGCGGGCTCCCTTGATGCCCCGGCGGACGAAGCCGCAGAGCGTTTTGCCCGGGCCGAGCTCCAGAAACGTGTCGAACCCGTCGGCCTTCATCGCCGCCATTTCGTCGGCGAAGCGGACCGGGTGGACCATCTGCTCCCGCAGATAATCGGGCAGGCTGCCTTCGGGCAGCGCGCCGCCCGTCAGATTGGAATACAGCGGAAACGCGGGCTTTTCAAAGCAAAAACCGCGGATCTTCTCATAAAATGCGGCGGACGCGCCGTCCATCATGCGGGAATGGAAAGCCGCGTTGACGGCGAGGCG
>CAUULH010000086.1:0-5842 GCA_963545875.1 uncultured Ethanoligenens sp. | reverse complement strand
ATCAGCGGGCCTTTTTCCGGCGAAGGACCATGAAGCAGGCCCCTCCCAGAGAAGCGAGCGCCCCGATGCCGAGAAGCAGGGAAGTCATGCCGCTCTCCGTATCGTCCCCGGTGTACGGGTTGCTGGCCGATGCGGCGGCGGACGTCGCTTTGCTGCTGTTCGAAGTGCTTGTCGTTGTCGTGCTGTTGCCGCTACTGTTTCCAGTGTTAGCGGAGGTCTTGTTGATGGTGTAACTGTCGATCTGTTTCTGCTCAGAGATGCTGGTGCTCGTGGTCGAGCCGAGCGCGTAAGTATTGACGCTGAGTGAGGTGCCGGTCGCGTTCACCAGCGTGTAGCTCGGCAGATAGCCCTGCCAGCCGACCACGCTGAAGGAATGATCCGTCGCGCTGCCGGTCGTCTGCTCGGTGCTGCTGATACCGTCGTAGTTATAGTATTTGCTGCCGGAACCGGAATCCAAGGTGAAATACACGATGCCTTTCGGGTCGGTAACGGTATTCGGATACGATTTCGTCGCGTAGGTGGCGTTGGGGTTGGTCGTGGCCGGCACCATGTCGGACGAGCCGGTCGTCTGGGTGCTGCCCTGCGGGAGATTAACGCTCTTGGTCGGCGTCAGCCAGCTGTACGGCTCGGAACTGTAGTTGTTCGTCGGGTCGAGCGCGATGCCGTCTTCCATCTGCGCCGTGCGGGTGTAATAATGGTCATGCCCCTGGAACACAGCGTCCACGCCGTGCTTCTGCATCATGGCGGGCCAGGTGTTGCGGATGGTCAGCACCGGATCGGTCGCGTTGTTCTGGCTGTCGTGGTTGCCTTCGCTGTAAGCGGACTGATGCCAGACGGCGATGCGCCATTTGATGTTCTGGCCTTTCACCGCGTTGACGGCCTGCGTCATGAACTGGTCATGGTCGGCCGTGGCATAATTGTTGGCGTTGAGCACCATGAACAGCACCGGGCCGGCAGTGAACCAGTAGTCGCCGTCGTTGCCGTACTGCGTGGCGCCAAGCGTGGATTTGTTCGGCTGGTTATAATGATAGCCGTAATATTCGCCCATCTGGTGGTCATGGTTGCCGGAGAAAGCCACCAGCGGATAGCGCTGGATGACATTGCTCAGCACGCTCGAATCTTTCGAGCTGATGCCAAAGTAAGCGAGATACTGGGCCCACTGGCCGCCGCCCATGGTATCGCCGCTTACGTTTTCACCGAGATAGTTATAATCGTTGATCTGGTCGCCGAGCGAGAGGAGAAAATTGAGCCCTTTGTTCTGGCTGACGACATTGAGCATATTGGCCCAGCCGGTGCTGTCATCCGTCAGGTTCTGGTGCCCGCCGGTGGCATTGGATTTGGCCGTGCCGCTGGCGTTGTCATACGCACCCATCTGCGGGTCGCCGAAAGCGGCGAAAGTCACGCTGTCCGTCGGCGCCGTGGAGATCGTATAGACCGAGCTCCATGTCGTGCCGTCGCTGACGCGGTAGGCGTATTTCGTATCGGCCGAAAGCCCCGTCGCGGTAGCCGTGTTTTCGTATTCGCCGGTAGCTTCGTTTTCAGGCGACGTGCCATTGTCCACGCCGTCTTTATAGCCGTCTTCCGTGCCGTCCGTCGTTTTCAAAACGGTACCCGTCGCGCCCTTGGAGATGTTTTCCGTCGCCGTGACGGTCTTCTGGGCCGCGTTCACCGAGGTGAATCCGGAAGCCGGCCAGCTTCCGCTGTACTGGCTGGCCGGTATGTACTCTAACAGCGAGGTCTTGCCCGTGGCCTTGTTGCTGCTTTGGCTGAACCAGTTGAAGTTCAGCTCGCTCGACTTCGCGCCGAAGCAGGCGTTGATGTTATACGGCCCGCTCATCGACGGAAGGGTAAAGTCCGAGATACTGCTTTCATCGGCACGGACGGCAAACAGGGAACCCGTTCCCATCGTTACCGCCGCAGCCAGCAAGACCGACAGCGCGGCCCGCCTTATCCTGCGATCTTTCATTTCTTCCTCCTGCATCTTTTTCTGTTTCTATGTTTTCTTCCCAGATTATAGGGCAGAAACTTTTTTAAAAAAATGCAGATTTCATATGAGAAACGTAAGATCGGCGTAATCTATTTGTAAAATCTTCCTTAATCTTTCATACAGTCGCAGAGGTAGGCCGCGGCCGTTTCCACACAGCCTGCGCAGGGCAGCCTTCTGCCCGCCCGGATCTGCCGGCAGGCCGTCGCGCCGCCTTTTTGAGAAAAAAGGGCGTCCAGCTTTTCCGCTTCATCCGCGCACCCCGCCTTTTCCAGCACGCATTTCGCGGCATAGAGGGCTCCGCACTCACCGCCGGGCGCCTGCCCGCCGCCAAGCCGACGGAACGCCGAAAGATCGACGCCGTCCAGATGGAATTCCCGGACGAACGTCTCCGCAACGGCCTGTGCACAGTTCGCCTTTTCGTGTCCGTCCCGCCCAAGATAACGGGAACGGGCTTCCTCGATCAGTTGTTCTTTATTCGTCATATCCGATCCAGCTCCTTTTGAATTTTACTCTATTGTAGGCTGCCGGAATGGGAAAAACCGTGACAAAGTGACAGAAGCCCCCCGCTTCTCTTCATTTGGGGGTCTTGTCCTCTTCCGTATCCAGGCTGATCTCCCGCGAATCCACCGAGGTGGAAAAGACGATCTGCGTGTAGGTATTGCCGAATTTCTGAAGCTGATTGATGAAGATATCGAGCTCCACCGTGCTTTTGAACGCCACTTTTATCAGCATGGAATACTGTCCCGTCACGCAGTGGCACTCCAGCACGTTCCGGCATTGGGCGATGAACGGATAAAAGACCGGTTTTTTCTTCGGCGACATCTCCAGATTGATGAATGCCGTGATCGGAAAGCCGACTTTGTTCCGGTCCACCCTCGCCATATAGCCGGTGATGATGTTCTGCCTTTCCAGCGAATCGATCCGCGCGGAAACAGCCGGAGACGACATATAGACCATCTGCGCGATCTGCTTGATGGAAAGCCGGGCGTTTTCCTGCAAGGCGGTGATGATCTTGGCATCGATTTTATCCATATTACAGCGCCCTTTCTTCCACGATTAAAGCAAAAATCAGTAGACCGTCCGATAGATCTTCAGCACGGCGCCGCCGTCCAGCGGGACATAGTTGTTGTTCATCAACCGCGTCTGTTTGGTCATAACGGTCTCGGTAAAATCGCTCAGTTCCGCTTCTTTCACGCCGTAGGCCCGCAGGGCCTTGCGCGGCAGGAAATGGGCCAAAAGCGCATCCAGTGCCGGATAGAGATCGGCGGCGTCACAGCCCAGGATATCCGCGGCGAAAGCGTTGAGTTCCCTGATCTTTCCGTTCGGCTCCATGCTCTGGTAGGTTTTGAACACCTGAGTGAACAGGGCGTAATTGGCTTCGCCGTGCGCCACATGATAAGCCGCGCCGAGCGGATAGCTCATCGCGTGGACGGCGCCGCATCCGGCATTGCCGAACGCGATGCCGGCGCAGGCCGAAGCGGTCAGGAAGTCATGCAGCAGTTCGCCTTCCCGCTTCTCGCCTTTTTCCGCGATCCGCCGATACCCGCTCAGAATGATCCGGATCGCTTTTTGCGAAAACAGGCGTGTCAGCGCATTCGCTTTGGGGGAAAGATACGATTCGAACGCATGGACGAGCGCGTCAATGGAGCTTGTGGCAAAAACGCCGTCCGGAAGCGCATCCAGCAGTTCCGGGATCAGCACCGCCGTGTCGGCGTACAGCGCATCCGCCGCCAGACCGAATTTGCTGTGGATGGCCGTGAGCTCAAGGATCGAGATATTGGTCACTTCACTGCCCGTGCCGCAGGTCGTGGGCACTAAGACCAGTTCTTTTTCCTTCACGCTTTCGATCTTTTTCTGAAACAGGTCCACGACCGGCGTCACCTGTTTGAGTGCGAACAGTTTGGCCACATCGAGGATGGTCCCGCCGCCGATGGCGACGACCCGGTCATACGGATGACCTTTGATCTCCGCCGCGATCCCTTCGGCCATCCGGTCGGTCGGCTCGCCTCGGCCGTGTTTTCGATAATCCACCACCAGCGCGCCCTCGCCGATACGGCCTTTCAGCGCACGCTCATACGTCCCCGCGCTGGCAAAGATCAAGTCGCCTTTGCCGATATGCATCTCTTTGCAGAACTCGGCGCAGGAATCGTACTGCCGGATCTTGGGCACAACAGAAAATGATTTCAACAGAGTCACCTCATTTTGGCGCCTGGGCAAACCCGGGCAGCCGTTTCAACGCATCCAAAAAGCAAAAAAGCAACGATATCCACGCTTTTACGGGACATCTTTGTTCTTTTCTGCCTGTCATCTGCCGTCGGCAGACATACCGACGTTATGTTCACTTAATATTATAAAGCATGTGCGATATGCTGTCAACGCAAGAAACCTATTTCCAAGTGAAAAGCATATAAAACCGCAGCCGCTTGTTTCCTAAATTATAATAGAAGTGAGGCTTGTCCGTATCCATGCGGATAGCGTCCCCCTCGTTCAGAGCAAACCGCTTTTCGCCGATCTCCACGGTGAGCCGGCCGGCAAAGACGATATTGTATTCCGCTGTTTTTTCTCCGTGAGAGCTGCACGGATAGCATCCGCCCGGCTCGATCTCCACGCTGTAGATCTCGAAGTCCCGGTCGTTGCTGTAAGGAAAGTAAGCATAGGTCCGATAGGCGTTTTCCTCGGATTTTACAGGGATCAAGGTCTCTTTCCGCATCACATAGACCTCGTCGTGCGGCGGACCGAGCAGTTCCATGAGGCCGACCCGCAAGCCGCTCACAAGCTTGCCCAGCGTGGTCACCGTCGGATTGGTCTCGCCCCGCTCGATCTGTCCGAGCATGCTTTTGCTGATACCCGTTTCCGTGGAGAGCGTCTCCAGGCTCATTTTTTTCGCCTTGCGGATCTTTTTCAGATTGATGGCGACATTCTCATTCAGGTAATCCACGATCGTGCGCCTCCCGCCGTTCGGCATCCACCCATTAAAAAGCATTCATGCAGTATAACGCACGAATCCGGTATGCGACAAAGGCGCTCCCCTGCCGGTCTCCGCGAAAAAGAGACGCCTGGCATCTCCTCTTCAAGCCGTGCTTTTATTATAAATGCCGGGCCGCAGGATTGCAATGAGCCTCTGTTTTCATGGCTGTTGGATTTCGTTGGGTATCATTGTAAGAAAAATAGCTTTGTGTTATAATGAACAAAAATAAGATGAGGAGGGTTACCGTGGAAAAGGAAATGTCGGTTCTGCTTGTCGAAGACGACGAGGAAATCTGCCAAGAAATCCGGCAATGCATAGAAAACCTTCACGGCATGACTCTCATCGGGGTCACCAACGATTCCAGCGAGGCACTTCAATATGTAGAAGATTACCTGCCTCATGCCGTCATTCTGGATCTGGAGCTTCACCGCGGCGGCGGAAACGGGCTGTTGTTTTTAAAAGGCCTGAAACAGCTCGATCTCCCCTTTTCTCCTTATATCTTGGTAACGACCAACAATTCGAGCATGATCACCTATGAATGTGCCCGAGAGGCCGGGGCGGATTTTATCTTATCAAAGCATCAGGCCGGTTATTCCTCTAAAAGCGCCGTTGAATTCCTCGAAATGGTCAAAACCAGCATCATGAGCAAGATCGGCTCCAGCTCGCCTCAGCACGAAACGGCAGAATCGCCCAAACAAAAAAACAAACGCATCGCCACGCGGATCAGCAAAGAGCTGGATCTTATCGGCGTCAGCCCAAAGCATGTGGGAGCCAAATACCTCGCGGATGCCATCAAGATGGTGATCGATAAGCCCTGCAACAACTTGTGCTCAATCATCGGCTCAAAATACGGGAAAACGGAATCCAGTGTGGAGCGGGCCATGCAA
>CAUULH010000085.1:0-5906 GCA_963545875.1 uncultured Ethanoligenens sp. | reverse complement strand
AGCGTCCGGCTCTCAAGCGAATCCAGACGGATATCCCCGGATACGTCTTGCAGCGCGGCGTCGTCGGTCTTCACCGCGCCGCCCTTCACGTCGCCGCTGGCGTCGCGCAGTTTTAAAGAGGAAAGATTGAGTTCATCCGGCAGAGAAATATCGCCCGAAGCCGTGGTAAGGCTCAGATTTCCGGTATACGAAGCCGGCAGTGCGAGATCGATACGGGTGCCCGAATCCGGGTTGTAAAACAGGTTCCACCAGCCGTTGGTTTTTTCCACGGAGATCGTCAGCGTGCCGCCCGAAACGGAAACGGCGCTCGATTTTTTATCCGCCGGCACGACGGCATCCACATGGATCTGCGCATCGGAAGAGGTCGTTATGTGAAGATCGGTATTTCCGCCGTTCAGTGAGATATTCTGAATGCCGGAGACATCGAGGGAGCGCGTGACCTCCGCCGTCTTGAACGTGCTTTTAGGGAGGAACGAGAAGGACCATGCACGCTGCCCCGTGCCCCGCGCGATCCCAAAGACTAAAATACCGGTGAGCAGGGCGGCAACGACGACCCAGATGAGCAAAGCCGTTCGATAACCGTGAAAAAGGGTATTTTTATCCATTTTGTCCTCTCCTCATCTCAAGAAGCAGCTTGATGATATTTTGAAGCGCGACGCCGATCAGAAAGATCAGCCAAGTATACGCCCACGCGCCGAAAAAGAAGCTCAGGAAGAAATACAGCACGACGATGAGCGGCCACAGCGCCGCGGTAATGGAATGATAAAGTCTCCTTGTGTCGTCCTCCCCGCTTTTCCATTCTTTGAATTCTTCCACTACCGTATCGTCGGTGCGGCGGTAGCGCGGCTGGGAAAGATGATTGTAGATCAGCAGAACAGTGGCCGCCGCGATGATGATAAACATCATGGCGGCGCCGGCTCCGCCGAAAAAGATCGGCGGCACGACGGAAACGATATAAAGGCCCACGGCGGCGGAAATGAAAGCGGCCGAACGCTTCCGCCGCGCCTCCCCCGGTTCGGCCCGGCGCAGGCCGCGGACCAGTTCGTCCACATCCCCGATACTGGCCACCGCGATGCGATAGGCTTCTTCTTCGCTTTTGCCCTCGGCGGTCAAGTCGTCATATTGGGCGCTGACATCGGCATAAAGTTCTTCTTTCAGCTCCTCTGCCTTGCGGGTACGCGGCGCATCCGCAAAAAGGCTGTCGATGTACGCGCGCAGTTTTTCATTCATCGTGCGGCTCTCCTTTATTCGTTGATGCGTTTTCAGAAAGATCCGAAGCGGACATCAGCTTGTCGATCAGCTCTCTGGCTTCTTTCCAGTCGGCGACATGCTGTTTGAGCACCTGACGGCCAAGCGCCGTGATGTGATAATACCGCCTTCTCGCGCCGGTGTCTTTTCCGCCCCAATAGGACCGGATAAGGCCGGCCGATTCCATCCGGCGAAAAGCACTGTAAAGCGTCGCTTCTTTCAGCTCGTACCGCTCGCCGGTCTTTTCTTTGATGGATTTGTTGATCTCATATCCGTAGCTGTCGCCCCGGCTCAAATGGGATAAAATGATGCCTTCGGTGTGTCCGCGGATCAGATCCGATGTAACTGACACATTTTTTCCTCCGTTTTCTCTGAGGATAGCCATATTCTACCACGGCATACCTCGCCTGTCAATGTATATTATAATAGGACATATGCCTTCCGCCATTTTCTTATGGAAATCACGAAAAGAATGGGATTTGGATTTTTTTTTGGCCTGAAAGCTGATATAATGGTTCTAAGTGGTCTGCGGGGGCATCCGCTGCTTTTTTCGGACAGGCGGCAGAACCGAAAAAGGGGGTTATCACGGCGGATGGGGGAAAAGCAGGCGGAGATTCCGTTATCATCTTTTTTCGGAGGTTTATCATGCGCAGAACAGTTTGGGTCCTGGCCATTCTCTTTACGGTCGCCGCCATATTTCCGAGGACATCCACCCTGGCTTGGACGCCTCCTACCGCCGTATCATCCAGCACGGTGTACCTGGTCAACTCGGATACCGGCACGGTGATCTATGAAAAGAACGCCGACCAGAAAGTTTATCCCGCCTCTATCACAAAGCTGACGACGGCTTTGCTGACCATGCAGAAATACGGCAATTCGCTCGATACGGTCATCACCGTGGAAAAAAGCGATCTCGACGCGCTCTCCGGCACCGGAAGCTCCGTGCTTGGGCTCAAGACCGGCGAGCAGATCTCCGTGCGGAACCTGCTTTACGGCCTTTTGGTCAAGTCGGGCAACGATTGCGCCGTGGTGCTCGCGAGAGCCGTTGGCGGCACCGTGAGCAATTTCGTCGCCATGATGAACAAAGAAGCCAAAAAGCTGGGCGCGACGCATACGCATTACGTCAATCCGGACGGGCTGCAAGATCCCGACCACTATACGACGGCCAAGGATATTTACCTGATCGCCCAAAAAGTGATGGCGAACGATTTTCTGGCATCCGTAGTGGATACGCCATCTTACACGATCCCCGCCACGAACGTGACGTCCGCCGTCACCGTGCGAAACACCAACCTGCTGATCTCCAGCAGTTCCAAATACTATCTGAGCAGCGTGAAAGGCATCAAGACCGGGACGACGACCGAAGCCGGCGCCTGCCTCGTCTCTACGGCCGAATCCAAGGGGATGACTTATTATGCCGTCGTGATGGGCGGAACGGAATCGATCACCAACCAGGTCGAAACGAACTCTGCCTTTGCCGACACCAAAGCGCTGTACCAGTGGGTCTTAGGAAATTTCGAACTCCGGCAGCTTTTGAGCACCGGTACGCCTCAGGAACAGGTATCCCTGCTTTATGCTTGGAAGGCGGAGACTCTCCAACTCGTGCCGGAAAAAGCATTCGATGCCCTTATTCCCTCTTCTGAGGCCAGCGCTTCCGTCACGCTCGTCCCCAAAAACATGCCGAAATCCGTCGCCGCGCCAGTCAAGAAGGGCCAAAAGATCTGCACGGCGGACGTAATGCTGAACGGCCAGAAGATGGGAACGGTCCAGCTTGTCGCCGCAAGCAGCGTGGAACGTTCTGTTCCGCTTTATGTGCTTTACCTGATCACGCAGTTCTTCAGCTCCAAGTGGTTCGTCGTCGTCTGCATCGGGCTTGTGATGCTTCTGGTTCTCTATCTTTACCTGATGCATCGCTTCAACCGCCGCAAAAACATGAGGCGGAACCGTCGGCGGCTCCACCACGGCAATTACCGCCGGCGCTGAACAATGTGCATTCAAGGCCTCGCCTGAAAGATGCTGGTTTTCATTGGCTAAAACAACCATAAAAACCCTGATGCCGCTCGAAAAACGGCATCAGGGTTTTTATGTAAGAGGCTGTTCCCAGCCCTTGTTCACCGGATGAAAGGAAGCCATGCAGCATAACCGGCCCGGATCATATCCGAACAGGGAATGAACCTCAATGCTGCGCTGTTGATGCAATAGCGCAGGCCGCCGATACGCATCTGGGTGCGCTCCATGCCGTGGCTTCTGTCTGGAAACTCAAGAAGCTCAGCCGTGGGAAGCGGCTTTGTAAAGCTCGGCCACCCGCATCCGGAAGCGAATTGATCCGACGAGGAGAAAAAAGGCTCTCCGGAAAGGATATCCACATAGATGCCTGGGTCGGTATTGTCCCAATAGGGATTGGCAAAGGCCGGTTCAGTGACATTCTCACGCGTGACCGCATAGGAGATCGCAGGAAGCCGGCTCTTCAGCTCCCCATCGGGCGGGCACCGGAAATCTTCCCGGTGCCACTCGCCATGCTCGGGCCGGGTAATGCCCAGATCGATATGGCAATAGCCGTCCGGATGTTTTTCCAGATAATGCTGATGACAGGCCTCCGCCGGATAAAAGCCCCGGAGAGGCGCCACCTCCGTCACAATGCGGCGGCGGCTACGTGCCTGCACCCGCGCCACCATCCGCAGGATCTCCGAAAAGCAGCGGTCATCAGGATAATAGATGCCTGACCGGTACTGCGCTCCCACATCGTTCCCCTGCCTGTGATAGGCCGTTGGATCGATCACGCGGAAGAAAAAGCAGAGCAGCGCCGTTAGAGAGATCCGGCCGACATCATAAAGGACTTCCACTGTTTCGGCGTGGCCTGTTTGAGAAAGCTCCTCATAGCGCGGATGTTCCGTTTTCCCATTGGCATAGCCGGGCGTCACCTTCAAAACACCCGGTATCCGGGCGAAAAGCGCCTCCATGCCCCAAAAACAGCCGCCCGCGAGCCAAATACGGCACTCTTTTTTCTGAAACGTTTCCATTGATCCTTTTCCCGCACTCCCTGTTTTCTTTCATAATTATAATGTTCCCAACGATCCGGCGGATATCATCATCCGCGCAAAAAGACGGTTTACTTTTTTTTGTGCTCTCGATAATAGAATACGGCGAGCTGCGTCCTTCCGTGCAGGCCGAATTTCTCGAGCAGAGTGCTGACGCCGTTCCGAACAGTGCCCTCGCTCAAAAAAAGGCGGGAAGCGATCTCCCGATTGCTCAAGCCTTCCGCGACGAGCTCAAGAAGGGCGCTCTCTTTTTCGGTGAGCCCGTACCGCGAAAAATCCGGACGGGAGCGGGAAAGACAGCCCGGCAGCTTGGCCATGATATTCTGCCCCATGACCGCCTGGCCGGCAAAAACGGCCTTGAGCGAAGGCACGATGCTTTCGTAGTTCTGCTTGAGCAGATAGCCGCGCGCCCCGATCCGCAGCGCCTCGAGGATATAATCGTCGTCCTCGAACGTCGTGAGGAAAAGCACCCGCGCGGACGGATGACGGCCGATGATCGTTTCCGCAGCGGAAAGACCCGTTTCTTTCCCCATGCGGATATCCATGAGCAGGACGTCCGGCCCGGTCTGCTCATAAAGATCCACGGCCTCTGCCGCGCTCGCGCCCATGCCGCAGACTTGGATCTCTTTATCCGCACCGACGATGGTGCGCAGCGAGACCCGCACCAGCGGATCGTCGTCGATGATCAATACAGTCATCCGACAGCCTCCCTCGGAATGGTCGCGAACACAAGGAACCCGTCTTTATTATCGAACCGCACATGGCCGCCGAGGTCTTCCACCCGCTCGGTGATATTGCGAAGCCCAAGACCCGGCTCTTGCGGGACGGACGGCGCTTTCGCCCCGTTATCCCGCACGATGAGCTGGTAAAAACCCGGATGCTCCCGGAGCACGACATGGACGGCGGTCGCATTCGAATGGCGGACGATATTGGCGAGCGCCTCTTTCAGCACAAAGACGAGCGTCAGCCGTACAGTTTCAGCCGGCTCTTTTTCCACATCATATTCCAGCCGAAGCGGGCAGAAAAGAAAGCCGTCGGCCAGCTTTTGGGCTTCGATCTCAAGACTTACGGACTGGTCATACAGATTATGCAGCGCGGCGCGGGTCGTATCAAGACCCTTCGAAAGCGTATCTTTTAAAACAAGAAGGCTTTCCCGAAGCGGCTCTTCTTGGGTCACCGTCATCAGAGCGCCGATCTGCAGAAGCGAGCTCGAGAGCAGGTGGCCGATGGTATCGTGCAGGTCGCGCGAGATGCGGTTCCGCTCTTTCAGCGTGGCAAGGCGCACTTCATACTCCCGCTTTTCCATCAGCGCGCGGTTTTTCTCCCGCAGCTCAAGCGCCGCTCCTTTCATCCTGTCCTGCGCCGCGAAAGCCTCCGCCCGCGCTTTTTGAGAAAACTCGGTGCGCCGCCGGAGTGCAAAGGAAAGAAAGCAAAGAAGCAGCACCCAGAAAGAAGCGGCCGCGCCGGCCTCTTCAAACGTATACAGCGCGGCGGCCGCCACCAGAACGAGCCGGAGACCCCTCGACCGGAGAAAGGGCCGATAGAACACCATCGGGAAAAAAGTAGCGGCAGCGGGAAAGAAAAACACAAACAGACAGAAACCGCCGAACAGGGCGGCAC
>CAUULH010000084.1:0-6059 GCA_963545875.1 uncultured Ethanoligenens sp. | reverse complement strand
ATACCCTGCCCGGCGTTCGATCCGTCACCGTAGACGGCGAGACGGGCCATGTTTCCGTCGATTACGACGCGACCGGGACCACGAGGGAAGAACTCAGGCAAAAGCTGATCGACGAAGGGTTCTACGTCCTTTCCGACGGCGGAACGGCCCAGCGAAGCGGAAAAGGCAAAGGAAAACAGAAAAATGGGCGAACGACACTTCGTTCTTCCAAATAAGCGGAAATTTTTCAAAGGCGCGGAAGGATAAACTTCCGCGCCTTTGTGCCACTTGCATTTTTTTCCGCTCTGTGCTTCAATAGAAGAGTATCCAGCCACTTTGACTACGGAGGAAATCTATGCAGGAAGTCTACGATTTTTTGAAACAGGCCAAAACCTATTTTCTGGCTACGGCGGACGGCGACCAGCCGCGCGTGCGGCCTTTTGGCACGGCCGACCTTTTTGAGGGCAAACTTTACATCCAGACCGGAAAGATCAAAAACGTTTCCAAACAGATGCACGCCGATCCGAAAGTGGAGATCTGCGCCATGCTGGGCGAAAAATGGCTCCGCATCACGGCCAAAGCCGTCGAAGACGATCGCACGGCGGCCAAACAGCACATGCTGGACGCTTACCCTTCTCTTCAGAAATTTTATAAAGCGGACGACGGCAACACCGAAGTCTTTTATCTGAAAGACGCGACTGCCACCTTTTACGCGATGGGCGAAAAGCCAAAAGTCGTCACTTTTTGAGGTCCGATCGTTTTTCTAAAAGCGCGGCCGTTTCCACATGCGCCGTGCGCGGAAAAAGATCATACGGCCGGGCGCGCGTACAGGCATAGCCCTTTTCGGCAAAAAGGGCTATGTCCCGCGCCAGCGTTTCCGGCCCGCAGGAGATATACACCACCCGCGGCGGCGCCATCCGGACGACGGCCTCGATGGTTTGAGCGCTCAACCCTTTTCTCGGCGGGTCCACGACCACGGCATCCGGCCTGAGGCCGCATTCGAGCAGGCGCTCGGCGGCTTCTCCGGTATCCGCGCACAGGAATTCCGCGTTGCGGATACCGTTGAGCTCGGCGTTGCGCTTGGCGTCCGCCACGGCTTCGGGCACGCTTTCCACGCCTATGACGCGCTCCGCCAGAGTGGAAAGGCAAAGCCCGATGGTTCCCGCCCCGCAGTAGAGGTCGAGGAGCATCCCTTTTCCGTCAAGACCGGAAAATTCCGCCGCCGCTTGATACAGCCGCTCCGCCTGAACACTGTTCACCTGATAAAACGACATCGGCGAGAGCGTGAACTTCCGCCCGCAGAGGATATCCGTGATGCGGTCCGCACCCCAGAGCGTGACGCAGGTCTTGCCCAAGATCACATTGGTGCGCGCCGTGTTGACGTTCAGCACCAGGCTTTTGAGCGAAGGCACGGCCTCGCGGGCAAGTGCGGTCAGCCGGTCCGACGCGGGGAGCCGAGAGACGTTTCCATTCACCACGAGGCAGAGCATGATCTCCCCGGTGGCGTGCGCCTGCCGGAGAAAGACATGGCGCAGAAGCCCTTTTCCGGTCTTCTCATCATAGGCGGACACGCTGTTTTCCCGCATCCACTGCCCCACGGCTTTCAAAACCACGCGAAAGACCGGCGGCTGGAGCTGACAGGCTTCCGCGGGAACGATACGATGGCTGTGCGCCGCGTAAAAACCGAATACCGGAGCGCCGTCCTGCACACCGACCGGGTACTGCGCCTTATTGCGGTATCCGGCCGTTTCATCGCAGCCAACGATGGGTTCCGGCTCGAGCGCCGACCCGCCGATACGGTGAAGCGCATCGCGTACGCGGCCCCACTTGACCGCAAGCTCTTCTTCGTACCGGATATGCCGGTAGGCGCAGCCGCCGCACTGGGGAAAGACCGGACAGTCGGACGGCACGCGCACCGGAGAGGGCTTTTCAAGCGAGATCCGCCTGCCATAGGCCAGATGTCTGCGCACCGCCACGATATGGACGCGCGCAACGTCTCCGCGGGCACAGCCGGGGATGAAGACCACTTGGTCCTCCGCCCGGCCCACACCGCTTCCGTCCTGTGTCATGCCGGTGATCTCGATCGTGTATTCTTCGTTTTTCTGCAAGCTCATGCGGTCCCTCTCCGTTCTCGGACGACGTTTATCTTTTTTATTGTATCGTAAGAGCCGCAGGAAAACAAGCAAAAGCCGTATTCCCGGCGATGAGGCAGTTATGAAAGACGAAATTTTAGCCATCCTCAAGCAAAATCCGGGCGATTTTGTTTCCGGGCAGCAGATCAGCGAGCAACTCGGCGTCACGCGCGCGGCCGTCTGGAAATACATGAAACAGCTCCGCGCCGAAGGATATGCCGTCGAATCCGTCTCCCGAAAAGGCTACCGGCTGACCGCGTGCGCCGACGTGCTGACGGAAGCTGAAGTCAAAGACCGCCTGAAAACGCATTTGCTCGGCCGAAAGATCCGCCACTTCGATTCCCTTCCCTCCACCAATACGGAAGCCCGCAGGCTGGCGGAGCAGGGCGAACCGGAAGGCACGGTGGTCGTAGCGGAAACGCAGACCGGCGGCCGCGGCTGTGTGGGCAGGCCGTGGGAATCGCCCGCCTCGCTCGGCATCTGGATGTCCGTTATCCTAAGACCTAAACTGGACCTTGCCGCGGTACCGCGCATGACGATGATGGCCTGCGCCGCCGCCGGGCAGGCGCTGGAGCCGCTTACGGGCGGCATCTCCTTTCATTGGCCGAACGACCTCTTCTGCGGCGGGAAAAAGATCGGCGGCGTGCTCACGGAAACGAGCGGAGAGATCGCGCAGGTTCAGGACGTCGTTCTGGGCATCGGCATCAACGTAAATCACGGCGAAACGGATTTTTCACCGGAGCTTGCCAAAAAAGCCACTTCCGTGCGCATCGCATCCGGGCGCCGGGTCTCGCGTCAGGCACTGTTCTGCGAGATCTTGGAACGGCTCGAAGCTTTGTATCTGGGCGGCAAAGACGGAGCAGAACAAGCGCGCCGCTTCGCGCTCAGCCGCTCCGAGATCTTGGGAAAGACCGTTTCGTTCTCGATCGGCGGAAAAAGCGGGCGCGGCGCCGCGGAAGATCTGGATATCAACGGCCGGCTGGTCGTGCGGCTGGCGGACGGGTCCGTTTGCGCCGTCTCGTCGGCATCGCAGGCCGCCGTGTCCGTCTGAAAGATGAAGACCAAAGGAGCCAATATGGGAAAAGTCGTCACTGTCACCGCCAATCCGTCTTTGGACAAGACCGTTACCGTCGCACGGCTCATTCCTTACGGCTTGAACCGCGTGACGGAAGCGCGCCTCGACCCGGGCGGGAAAGGGATCAGCGTCGCGCGGGTCCTGAACCGGTTCGGCGTGGAGACCGTGGCCACCGGCTTTTTGGCCGGAGCGACCGGCCGTCGGCTCGCCGCCTCTGCCGAAGCGGAAGGCCTTGCCTGCAACTTTTTGGAAATCCCGGGCGAAACGCGCACCAATCTCAAACTTTTTGACAGCGAAGCCAAAAAGATCACCGAAGTGAACGAAAGCGGCTGCCCGGTTTTGCCGCGAGATCTCGAACGATTTGAAGAAAAAATCCGCTCCCTCTGCCGGGAAGCGGAGATCGTCGTTCTCGGAGGCAGCCTGCCGCCGGGCGTTCCAGACGATTTTTACGCCCGGTGCATCGGCTGGGCCAAACGATCCGGAGCAAAAGTCCTCTTGGACGCGGAAGGCCCCGCTCTGCGGGCCGGTCTTTCCGCCGCTCCTTATGCCGTCAAACCCAACCGCCATGAACTGGAAGGCTTTATCGGCAAACCTCTGCCCGATACGCACGCCGTTTTGGCGGCCGCGCGCCGCCTAATCTCATCGGGCATACAGGCAGTCATCGTCTCGATGGGCGCGGACGGCGCGCTGGCGGTGGACGCGAAAAAGGCTTACCGTACCCGGCCGTGGCCGATCGATGCACAGAGTGCGACCGGCGCCGGGGACTCCATGGTCGCGCTCTTCGCTTATGCCATTTTAGAAGGCCTTCCGCTTGATGATACGGCGAGAATCACCACGGCGGCCGGTACGGTCACCGCCTCAAAACCCGGCACGGAACTCTGCTCCAAAGAAGAAGTCCTGGCCGCCGTGCCGCGCGTTTCGCTCACCGAGATATCGGATGAATGAAAAAACGGATGCGCCTTTCATCTGAAAAAGGCATCCGAGCGAATCATTCGGTTTCCTGCGCCGCCAGCACATGTTCAATCAGGCGCTCCAGATCGTCGAACGTGCGGAGCGTTCCCGCTTCGCCTCGCAGAGACGCCGCCCCGCGCAGACCTTTGAGATACCAAGCGGCATGCTTCCGGGCCTGGAGCATTCCCAGAAAATCGCCTTTCAGCCGGCAGAGCAGGCGGATATGCTTTTTCAGCACGCCCATCCGCTCCACGGGAGAGGGCGCCGGAAGCAGTTCGCCGGTGCGCAGATACGTCTCCACCTGCGTGAAGAGCCACGGCCGGCCCAGCGCCGCGCGGCCGATCATCACGAGGTCGCACCCGGTCTTTCGGAACATCCGCTCGGCCGCCTGCGGGGAATCGACGTCCCCGTTCCCGATGACGGGGACGCACACGGCCTTTTTGACGGCGGCGATGAGGTCCCAATCGGCGGGCGGCGCGTATTGCTGAGCGCGCGTGCGCCCATGCAGTGTAATCGCCGCCGCGCCGCTTTCCTCGGCGATCTTCGCCATTTCCACCGCGTTGATATGGTCTTTATCCCAGCCGGTGCGCAGTTTGACCGTTACCGGGACGGGCACCGCACGCGCCACGGCCCGAATGATCCGCCCGGCAAGCGCCGGGTCTTTTAATAAGGCGCTCCCGCCGCCGTTTCCCGTCACTTTGGGTGCCGGGCAGCCCATGTTGATATCGAGGATATCGGGTTTGAAAGCCATCGCCTTTTCGGCCGCCCGCGCCATGACCGTCGGTTCACTGCCAAAGAGCTGGATTGCCATCGGCCGCTCCGCTTCCGTTACGGTAAGCAGTTCGGCCGTTTTTGTCGCCTGCATCATAAAGCCTTTGGCGCTGGCCATTTCCCCGACGACATAGGCCGCGCCGCGCGTTTTGCAGATCGTCCGGAAAGCGGTATCCGCCACGCCGGCCATCGGAGCAAGCGCAGTGCGCCCTTTGATCTCGACCGAACCGATATACACGTTTTCCTTCCTTTCTTTTTAAACCTGCTTGTCGTCCTCTTCGCCGAAAAGCAGGGCGTGGTTTTCCGCCTCGGAGATATTCGGATTGTAATGGAACGGCATGATGACGGAAGCGACGTTTTTGTGCCGTGAGAGCACGCGCTCAAGGAAATACGTTGTCTGGTTGTGCAAGACCGCATCGTACCAGTGCTCGGAAATGAACTTGACGATGATGACCGTCAGCGAATCGCCGTGCTTCAGAGCCGCTTCCCGGCGGCTGATGTAGCGGTCGAGCGCCGGAATGATATCCTGATACGGCGTGAGCACGATATCCAGCTTGACCGGAAGATGCAGAGCGTCCCACTCTTTGCGGAGCTGAGCCGCGTGATCCGGGTGACGGCAGACATGCAGCATCGTCACACTGTTCGAGATGGAATTGGCATAGTTGAGCGACTTGAGCAGGGATTTGTTCACAGACTGCATCAGCACGATCGCCTGCGTGGAATGGGCCTGACTCTTGCCGTAATATGGATGAAAGCTCGTGAGCTTGAGCTCTCGCCCGACTTTTTTATAATGCCGGGAGATATAGATCATGATCGTCATGAGGAGCGGGATGGCGATCACAATGATATACGCCCCCGCCGTGAATT
Source organism: uncultured Ethanoligenens sp. (assembly GCA_963545875.1). Taxonomy (GTDB): domain Bacteria; phylum Bacillota; class Clostridia; order Oscillospirales; family Ethanoligenentaceae; genus Ethanoligenens. The sequence continues at coordinate 284 of CAUULH010000084.1, read as the reverse complement.
TGGTGATGATCTCCACCGCCACGCCGATGAGCGTCAGAACGGCACCGACGCCGTTTATCCACATTTTATACCGCCAGCCGCGGTCGCGCGTGTGATGCCACTTGCGGAACATGCCGTACTGGGACAGCGTAAACGAGATGAACACGCCCACGGAATAGAGCGGAATGAGCCTCGTCGTTTTCGCCTGAAAGATCAGCACAAGCAAAATAGCGGCAAAGCAGATGAACATGATGCCGTTCGAAAAGCTGAGCTTAGTGCCGCGGTGAGAAAACTGTCTGGGCACA
>CAUULH010000083.1:0-6187 GCA_963545875.1 uncultured Ethanoligenens sp. | reverse complement strand
CTTTTGATGTTAACTGCCTCACTTTTTTTATAGGCTGTTTTGCAACAGCCCCTTCGTCTGTCAAAAGAAGCCGGCGCAAAAGCGCCGGCTTCTTGCTCATATTTGAAAGATTCAGTCTGCTTTTTTGCCGCCGTGCTTTTTCACCGCCGCGATGAAAGAAGCAAAGAGCGGATGCGCGCGGTTGGGGCGGGATTTGAATTCCGGATGGAACTGCACGCCGACAAACCACGGATGGTCCGGCAGCTCGACCATTTCCACCAGATTTTCATCCGGCGAGAGCCCGGCGAGCACCATGCCCGCGCGTTCGAAGTCCTCGCGGTATTCGTTGTTGAACTCGAGACGATGGCGGTGCCGCTCGTAGATGAGCGCTTCGCCGTGGTAGATCTCGCGGCAGAGCGTGCCCTCTTTCAGCTTGCAGGGATACAGCCCAAGGCGCATCGTGCCGCCGAGGTTGGTGATGTCTTTCTGATCCGGCATGAACGAGATGACGGCGTGCGGGCATTCCGGCTCAAATTCGGCGGAGTTGGCGTCTTTGAAGCCGATGACGTCGCGCGCGAACTCGATGGCGGCCATGTGCATGCCGAGACAGATGCCGAAGAACGGGATGCGGTTTTCCCGCGCGTAGCGCACGGCTTCGATCATGCCGGGGATGCCGCGGTCGCCGAAGCCGCCCGGCACCAAAATGCCGTCGCAGCCTTTGAGCTGTTCCGCCACGGTCTTGGGGTTGACTTCTTCGGAATTGACCCATTTGATCTTGACATGCACGTTATTGGCGATGCCCGCGTGGCAGAAAGATTCCACCACCGAGAGGTAAGCGTCGTGGAGCTCGACGTATTTGCCCACCAGCGCCACGGTGACCTCATCCTTCGCGTTCTGAAACCGATTGACCAGCGCGCGCCATTCGTCCAGCTCCGGCGGATGCGTGGGCTCAAGCTCGAGATGATGGCAGACCGAAGCGGCTAAGCCCTCTTTTTCGAGCATCAGCGGCACTTCGTAGAGGAGCGAGGCCGTCATGTTCTGGATGACGTCTTCCGGGCGGACGTTGCAGAACAGGCTGATCTTTTCCCGCATATCCTGCGGGAGCGGCAGATCGGCGCGGCAGACGATGATGTTCGGCTGGATGCCGAGCGATAGAAGCTCTTTCACGCTGTGCTGGGTCGGCTTGGATTTCAGCTCGTTGGAGCCGTGGATATACGGCACCAGCGTCACGTGGATGAAGATGGCGTTGTGCGGGCCGACCTCTTTGCTGGCCTGGCGGATGGCCTCGAGGAACGGCGTGGATTCGATATCGCCCACCGTCCCGCCGATCTCAGTGATGACGACATCCGTGCGGCCTGTGCGGCCCACGCGGTAGATGCACTCTTTGATCTCGTTGGTGATGTGCGGGATGACCTGCACCGTGCCGCCGAGATAATCGCCGCGCCGCTCTTTGTTGATGACGTTCCAGTAGACTTTGCCTGTCGTCACATTGGAATTAACGGAAAGGTTCTCATCGATGAAACGCTCGTAATGGCCGAGATCGAGGTCGGTCTCCGCCCCGTCGTCCGTCACAAAGACCTCGCCGTGCTGAAAAGGGCTCATCGTGCCGGGATCCACATTGATATACGGGTCGAATTTCTGCATCGTCACCCGGAATCCCCGCGCTTTGAGGAGCCTGCCTAAAGACGCCGCCGTAATGCCTTTGCCTAAGCCGGATACGACGCCGCCCGTCACAAAGATATATTTTACCGCCAAAGCCGTTTCCTCCCCCGTTTGGATTTCCTGTTTTTTCATAGCAAAACCGGCCGCCTGCGCTGTGGCCGGTTTTCTCTTTTTCCGGAAACATACAAGTTTTATTCTACTCTGTTTGCCCTTTTCGGTCAAGGGAAAAGTAAGGCGCGGCAGGGAAAATCGCGCAGGCCGTTCGAGCGGCCCGCGAAAGCCTTTGCATTGCATCCCGCGGGGATTTTGGCTATAATCAAAGGGATGTCCGCCGTAAAAGGCCGGATCTGTTTGGAGGAAGCTATGTCGTTTACCTATTTGGATAACAGTGCCACCACGCGCGTCTGCAAGGAGGCGGCCGACGCCGCGCTCTATGCCATGACGGAATGCTTCGGCAACCCGTCCTCCCTGCACGGCGCCGGCCTCGCGGCGGAAAAGCTGATGGGACACGCGCGGGAGCAGGTGGCTTCGCTGATGGGCTGTGAGCCGCGCGAGATCGTTTTCACTTCGGGCGGCACCGAATCGAACAATCTGGCCGTGCGCGGCGCGGCGCATGCGCTGGCGCGGCGGGGAAAGCGCGTCGTCACCACCGCCGTCGAGCACAGTTCGGTCTCCGGCCCGGCCGAAAGACTGGAAAAAGAGGGATTTGAAGTCGTGCGCCTGATGCCGGGCGCCGACGGTTCCGTGACGCCGGAAGCGATCGAGCGGGCCGTGACGCCGGATACCGTCCTCGTGAGCATCATGCTGGTGAACAACGAGACCGGCGCCGTCCAGCCGGTGCGGGCCGCCAGACGCGCCATCCGGAAAGCGGGCGCGCCCGCGCTTCTCCATGCGGATGCGGTGCAGGCGTTCGGCAAGCTCCGCTTTTCACCCGCTTCGCTCGGCGCGGATCTCGTCAGCGTCAGTTCGCATAAGATCCACGGGCCGAAAGGCGCGGGCGCGCTTTTCGTCGCGCACGGCACACGTATCCTGCCGGTAACGGCGGGCGGCGGGCAGGAACAGGGCCTGCGCCCCGGCACGGAGCCGGTCCCGGCCATCGCGGGGTTCGGCGCGGCGGCAGAGCAGGCACAGGCGCTTTTCGATAAAGCGCAGGCCCATTTTCACGAGCTGCGCGCATTGGCGGAAGAAGAGCTCGGCAGGCTGCCCGGTGTGCTCATCAACTCGCCGGAAAACGGCGTGCCGTATATCCTGAACGTCTCGGTGCCGGGCGTGCGTTCGGAGCCGATGCTCCATTTTCTGGCGGAGCGCGGCGTCTATGTTTCGAGCGGCTCGGCGTGTTCCCGCGGCGCGAAGAGCCGCGTGCTCGCCGCCATGGGCCTGCCGGACAGCCGGGTCGATTCGGCCCTGCGCGTCAGTTTCTGCCGGGACAATACGGCCGACGATGTGCGCCGCCTCGCGGCCGGCATTGCGGAAGGCATGCGCGCGTTGGCGCGCGGCCACTGAACAGAAGGAGAGATCATGCGGGAAGTCATCCTGTTGAAATACGGCGAGCTCATCTTAAAAGGATTGAACCGCCCTCAGTTCGAGCGGCGTTTGCTCCGCAGCATCAAAGCGGTGCTGGCAAGGCTCGGCGATTTTTCCGTCGCCCAGGCGCAGTCTACGGTCGTTGTCGAGCCGCAGGGCGAAAACGAGCCGATCGACGCCGCGCTCAGGCAGCTCGGCAAAGTATTCGGCATCATCTCGCTCACGCGCGCCTGCGCGGTCGAGAAAGACATCAAAGCCATCGAAGCGGCGGCGGTGCCGTATCTGCGCGAAGAGCTCGAGCAGGCGGCTTCGTTCAAAGTCTCCGCCAAGCGGGCGGACAAGCGTTTTCCGCTGACTTCGCCGGAGATCTCCCGCCGTGTGGCGGAGGTCATCGGCGATACCTTTCCCGATCTGCCGGCCGATATGCGGAAGCCCGACCTGCATATCACGGTGGAGATCCGGGATGACGCGGCCTATATCCACGGCAACAGCCTGCCGGGCGCGGGCGGCATGCCTTCGGCGAGCTGCGGGCGCGCCGCCGTGCTCATTTCCGGCGGTATCGACAGCCCGGTGGCTTCTTGGATGATGGCCCGGCGCGGCATGTCGGTCATCGCCGTGCATTTTGCCAGCCCGCCGTACACCAGCCCGCGCGCCAAAGAAAAAGTGATCGACCTGTTAAAGATCGTGAGCGGCTATGCCGGGCCGACGGTCTGCTTTGTGGTGCCGTTCACCAAATTGCAGGAGGCCATCCGGGCCAACTGCCGGGAAGATTTCTTTACAATCCTGCTCCGCAGGTTTATGATGAGAGCGGCGGGGCGCATCGCGGAAGAACAGGGCTGCTCCGCGCTCATCACGGGCGAGAGCATCGGGCAGGTGGCCAGCCAGACCATCGAGGCCATCACCTGCACGCAGGCGGTCTCGCCGCTTCCGGTGCTGCGCCCGCTCATCGGCATGGATAAAGAAGAGATCATCCGGTACGCGAGGAAGATCGATACCTACGATACGTCGATCCTTCCTTATGAAGACTGCTGCACGATCTTTACGCCGCGCCATCCGCGCACCAAGCCTCACATGCGGGACGTGGAGGCCGAGGAGGCCAAATTCGATTTTGCCCCGCTTTTAGACGAGGCGGTGGCGAACACGGAAAAAATTTCGATCTATCCGGCCTAAAAGCCTTTTTCAAAAAGGGAGGAACGATACATGGATGCGGAAATCGTAGCGGTGGGCACCGAGCTGCTCCTTGGCAACATCGTCAATACCGATTCACAGGTTCTGGCGAACGGGCTGGCGGAGCTCGGCATCAACGTGCTCCATCAGACGGTGGTGGGCGACAATGCCGCGCGCCTGACGGATACGCTCAAAACGGCGCTTTCGCGCAGTGATATCGTCATCACCACGGGCGGCCTCGGGCCGACGGGCGACGACATCACGCGCGAAACGGTCGCGGAAGTGCTGGGCCGCCGCTTGGTGCGGGATGAGCCGAGCATGGAGCGCATCCGGGACTATTTCCGGCGCACCGGGCGAAAAATGGGCCCAACGAACGAAAAGCAGGCCATGCTGCCGGAAGGCTGTATGATCCTTGTAAACGACTGGGGCACGGCGCCGGGCTGCGTGGTGGAACAGGGCGGCAAAGCCGTCGTCATGCTGCCGGGCCCGCCGCGGGAGATGACGCCGCTTTTTGACCGCCGCGTGCGCCCGTATCTGCAAAAATTCTCAGACGGCGTCATCGCTTCCATCAATCTGCGCGAGTTCGGCATCCCGGAATCCACCGTGCAGGAAACGCTCGACGATCTGATGAAAGGCGAGAGCCCCACGCTTTCGCCGTATGCCAAAGAGGGCGAAGTCCAGCTACGCGTCACGGCAAAAGCGGCGGACGAAACCGGGGCGCTGGCGCTCTGCCGCCCGGTGGCGGAAGAAGTCAAAAAACGCCTGGGCGACTGCTTCTACGGCGAAAATGTGGGGAGCCTCGAAGAAGTCGTCGTAAAGATCCTTGCGGAAAAGAAGCAGACCATCGCGCTGGCGGAATCCTGCACGGGCGGCCTGACGGCGGCGCGCATCACCTCCGTTCCCGGCAGTTCCGATGTGTTCGAGTGCGGCGTTGTGAGCTATGCCAACCGCGTCAAGCACGCGCTCCTCGGCGTGCGGGAAGAGACGCTCGATCGTTTCGGCGCCGTGAGCGAGCAGACGGCCATTCAGATGGCTGAGGGCATCCGCAGCCGCGCGGAAGCCGATTTCGGCGTGGGTATCACCGGCATCGCGGGCCCGGGCGGCGGCACGGCGGCAAAGCCGGTCGGTCTTGTGTACGTGGCCGTTTCCAACGGAAAAGACTGTTTTGTCCGCCGCCTGATGCTGGGGCACGGCAGCGGCGAGCGCAAGCACATCCGGTATCTTTCCTCCTCTCATGCGCTGGATATGGCGCGGCGGCTCATCCTCGGCCTGCCGCAGGTCTCCGACGCGGTGCGGGTGTCGCCGCCGGTACCGGCCGGGCCTTCCTACTTTTCAAAAAAATGAAATTCCACGCTTTCCTTTTTCGGGAAAGCGTTTTTTCATCCCTTGCTGTATATTCTGTTTGCGGCGGCGCATAATACGGTTGAAACCACAAAGGAGTGATCAATATGAATCGCAATGAACGCGATGAAAAGGCCGCTAAAAACAACGCGCAGGACAAGAACACACAGAAGAACGCTTCCAAAAAGCCGCAGCGCGGTTATCAGGATCAGAAAGACGAGCAGCAGGACAGAGAAAAGGGTTTTACGGCGGAAAATCGTAAACAGTATTGACTTCCTCTTCGTTCCAGATGAAAGCGCCCGGAAAAGGACAATGCCTTTTTCGGGCGCTTTTTTGATGCTGTGAAGCGGTGTTCTCAGATTGTTTGCGCAAAAATCATTCAAGCCCTTGATTTTTTTAAAAAAATATGTTACACTAGCTAAGCCGCTGTGAAAGAACAGCGAATTGAAAATGGGGGATTAGCTCAGCTGGGAGAGCGCCTGCATGGCATGCAGGAGGTCAGCGGTTCGATCCC
>CAUULH010000082.1:0-6205 GCA_963545875.1 uncultured Ethanoligenens sp. | reverse complement strand
GATGGTGGGCGTTGCCCATCATGTCCGGATATTCGACCCGTTCCGGCGCGGAAATGCGATGGATGCTTTCTTGGCGGAAAAAGAGAAGTTCTTCTTTCAGGAAAGCTTTATGGATTATATGACGAACGGCACGATCCTTCCGCCTGCCGGCCGTTTCGTTCCGCATGGGCACGAAGGGCATTATGCCGATTTTCTCGGCCTTAACTATTATTCGCGCAATATGGTCAACGCGCTCGACGTCAGGCAGTTCGTCAAAGAGGGAAGGCCCGTCAACGACCTTGGATGGGAGATCTATCCAGAAGGGCTTCATCTCCTCTGCAAAGAATGCTGGGAAAAATACCATCTGCCGATCTGGATAACGGAGAACGGCGTATGCGACAATAACGACGTGCTTCGCGCACAGTTCATCGCGGCGCATCTTTCCGCCGTGGCGAAAGCCATTGACGAGGGCGCCCATGTGGAGCGCTATTACCATTGGTCACTGCTTGATAATTTTGAATGGCTCGAAGGCGAATCCGCGCGTTTCGGCCTGGTGCATGTCGACTATGAAACACAAAAGCGCACCGTTAAAAACAGCGGCCGCTTTTACGCCGAGATCTGCGCCGATCACGGCTGCTCGCGTGAACTGCTTCAAAAATATCATTTGTAAAAGGCAAGTCGTACAAAAAAGGGAAACCGTTCAGGACGGTTTTCCTTTTTTCTTTTTTCGATCGATCCATGCCCAGAAGCGCCCCGCATTGAATAGATCGACGAACCCATAGATGAACGGAAATACCCGGTTGAAGGTAAAATAGCTTAGGAAAAAGATCGGGGAAGGGAAGATGAACGGAATGTTCATGCGGAGACCGGCCATGATACACGCGGCCACCCAAGACGGCGGATGGATGGGAAACGGCATCGGCGCGCGGTCGCCGGCCTTTTCACCGGCTTTTTTGAAGAAGTTGGTCGTCGTCGCCACCGGATAAACAAGAAACAGCCTGCCTTTGTCGTTCCGTTCATAGCGATAGGTGCGAGCGAACATATCGACGGCGGATTTGGTGGCGCTGTAAAGGGAAAAACCGGGGAAAGGGATCAGCCCGACGGCCGAGCAGGTCATGACGACCCAATATCTCCGCCCGCGGTTCAGTTCCTTCATTTTTTCAAGCGAATAGATGGGGGAAGTGACATTCGTTTTAAAGATCCGGTCGATATGCTCCCAGTCGGGTTTATTTAATTCTTCACAGTAAGCGAATCCGGCATTGGCGATAAAAAGGTCGATGTGCCCGAATTTTTCCATTGCAAAGGAAAAGAGCGCGTCGACTTCTTCTTTTTTGGAAACATCGCAGGCAAAGGGAAAAACGCGCGGCCCCGGGCGGCCGATGCGTTCGACCCGGCGCGCAACAGCGACGATATCCGCGTCGTATTTCATCAAGCGGAGTAAAAGTTCTTTCCCGATCCCAGACGACGCTCCGGTCAAAAGGATGACTTTCCCATTTAAATTCATGATCCCGCCTCGATCCAGTCTTATTCTGTCCCTATTATAAATCTTTCTTCCGAAAGATACCAGCTTCCTTTCCTTTTTTTCGGATGATTCGTGAACGGCTTGTAAACGATTTACGAACGATTTTCCGTTTTCACAAAATTGTTACAATTCGCCTTTATACTTTGTTTGTTTACAGATAGCAGAAGCGTACGGGATTGCCGTGCAATAAACAGGGGGAGTCATCATATGAAAATGTCTTGGAAGAAAAAAGGCACATCAAAAAAATCCATGCCCTTATTTTCATCGACGTTCTGGAAGGAAAAATTTCTGCCAAAACGATGGATGAAGATCACGGCCGCGGTGGTCGCGGTGGCGGTTGCCGGCAGCAGTGTCCTGATCTATCAGCTGGTGGCCAACGCACAATCGGCGACCTCTACGACGACGTTCCGCGTCGTGCAGGCTTCTACGGGCACGGTAGAAAAAACGGTTTCCGCGTCGGGCACCGTTTCCAACGCCACACAGCAGTCTCTCACAGCTCCGGATGCCGGCACGGTAGACAGCGTTTCCGTCAAGGCAGGCGACACCGTCACTAAAGGCCAGACCATCGCGCATATCAACAGCACTTCTGCGAACGCCACACTGGCCAGTAAAGAAGCGGCGCTTGAATCGGCAAAAAGCGAGCTCGCCTCCGCCGAAGCGGATCTCGACAGCCTGTATATCACCGCACCGCTCGACGGGCGCATTAAATCCGTCGTCGTATCGGCCGGTGACTCTTCCTCTACGATCAACGCGCTTGGGTATCTTTGCTATCTTTCCACGGCACGCGCGATGGATCTGACGATCTCTTCTCCTCAAACGAGCGTATCGCAGGGACAGTCTGTCAATGTCACGCTAAGCGACGGCAGCACGGTTTCCGGCACGGTCACCTCCGTTTCCGGCGGGCAAAGCGGCCAGCAGAGCAGTGTCTCGAGTGTTACGGTCGAGATCGGCACCGATACGCCTACAGTCGGCTCCACGGCAACCGTTAAGACGACGAGCGGCCAAACAGTCGGGAGCAGCACGCTCAGCCTCAAAAGCTACTATAAGATCACGCTTTCCGGCGCTTCGTCCGCCTCAACTTCCAGCGGCACTTCCGAAACGGGAACTTCGGGCAGCGGAAGCACTTCCTCGAGTTCCAGCATCACCAATGTCTATGTGACGGAAAATCAGATGGTGAGCAAAAACGCCAACCTCTTTAAAACGGATGCCACTTCGGTGAACAGCACCATTCAAACGAAAGAGGAAGCTGTAACGGAAGCGCAGAGCGATGTCGATACCGCGCAGGCCGCTGTGGATGCCAATACCATTACGAGCCCGGTGAGCGGCACAGTGGTCTCCGTCAGCGTAGCCGCGGGGGATACGGTCTCGAGCGGCGGCACGATCGCGGAAGTCGATGAGCCGTCATCGATGGAAACCGTGGTTTCTGTCGATGAGGACGATATCAGCAGGGTCAAGACCGGAGAAGACGCGCATGTCACGCTGAGCGCCATCTCAGGCAAGACCTATTCGGGCACGGTGAGCTCCGTCGATACCATCGGCACCAATTCAAGCGGCGTGGCGACATTTGATGTCACCGTCTCCATCAGCAACCCGGATAACGTTCTGGTCGGAATGTCCACCAGCGTGGAGATCGTGACCAAGAGCGCCAAAAACGTTGTGACCGTGCCGGCCGACGCCATCCTTGAAAAACAGGGAAACACCGGATATGTCATTCTGGCTTCCAGCGTGACGGACAGCAGCGGCAAAACCAAGACCCTGACGAACACGAACACAATGGCATTGGTGCAGAAATACGGCAAACAGGTTACGCTCGGTCTTTCCAACGATAATACGGTGCAAGTCAAGAGCGGCTTGAGCGACGGCGACCAGGTTGCCGAGCCGGTCACCATCAATCTGGCAGCGGTCAAGTCGCTTACGAGCAGCACCAGCTCGACAGACAGCAGCAGCACCTTTGGCGGCATGGGCGGCGGTATGACCGGCGGATTCAGCAGCGGTTCCATGGGCGGCGGCATGACGGGCGGCTTCAGCGGCGGCACGAACCGCCGCAGCACCACCGGCACAGGAAATACCACCGGCACCGCCAGTTCCACGACGACGAGCCAGAGCACGACTTCCACTGCCACTCAAAACACGACGACTACCAGTGGGACGAATGGGGGAACCCAATAATGACGGTTGATGAGACAAAAGGCGCGCCAAGCGCCGCCGGAGCACCGCCGATCATCGATATCCGGCATTTAGTGAAATCGTATCTCATCGGCGATAATGTCGTCCATGCGCTGAACGACGTCTCCCTTTCCGTATCGGAAAAAGAGTTCGTTGCCATCGTCGGGCCGTCCGGCTCGGGAAAATCCACGCTGATGAACATCATCGGGTGCTTGGATATCGCTACGAGCGGTTCTTACCGCTTGGAAGGGCAGGAGATCGGCCTTTATAAAGAAGATGAGCTTGCCCGCTTCCGCAACCGCAAGATCGGCTTCATCTTTCAGCGTTTCAATCTTCTGAACAAGCTCAACGCGCTCGAAAATGTCGAGCTTCCTCTCGTCTATCAGGGAATCCCGGTAAAAGAGCGGCGCGCCCGCGCCGTCACCGAGCTTCAAAAAGTCGGACTGGAAAAAAGGCTGCTTCATAAGCCTTCCGAGCTCTCCGGCGGCCAGCAGCAGCGTGTGGCCATCGCGCGCGCCCTCATCACCAACCCGCCGGTCATCCTCGCGGATGAGCCCACCGGCAATCTGGACAGCGCTACGGGAAAAGAAGTGATGCAGATCTTACAGGACTTGCACCGGGACGGCCACACCATCGTTTTGATCACTCATGATATGAATATCGCCCGCCAGGCAAGGCGCACGGTGCGAATCGCGGACGGCCAGCTGATTTCCGATGAGGAGGTGAAACGGGCATGAAGTTTTCTCAGGCACTGACGATGGCTTTTCGGTCCATCCAGTCGAACAAGATGCGCTCGTTTCTGACGATGCTGGGAATCGTCATCGGCATTTCTTCCGTCATCATCATGCTGGCGGTAGGCGACGGTTCCAAGCAGACCATCGCTTCTTCCATCGACAATATGGGCACAAATCTGCTGACCGTTTCTTTCACCGGGACCGGTACGGCAACGATCACCAACAGCGACATCAAAACGCTGAAAAAAACGAAGGATATTCTCAATGTGGCCCCTGTTCTCACCGGAACGGCGACGGTGAAATCCGGAGACGAAAATGAAACGGCTACGGTGGAGGGTTCCACGGCCGCATACAGTGAAGTGCGCGACGTCACGGTGGCCTACGGCCGGTTCATCACGCAGGACGACGTGGACAATCATTATCCGGTGCTCGATATCGGTTCGGAAGTCATTGAGAACATCTATCCCAATCTCAGTGTCAGCAAATACGGCACGTTGGTGGGAAAGACCATTCAGGTAAACGGTGCCAACTATAAGATCATCGGTATCCTTGAAAGCAAAGGCACTTCCACCACCGGTTCCAGCGACAACCGCGTCATCTTGCCGCTGACGACGGCGGAACGGCTGCTTTCCAGCAGCGAAGTGAAGACCTATTATGTGGAGGCGGCTTCTTCGGATAAGATCGACTCCGCCACGACGGATCTGGATAATCTCCTCTACGAAAAATTTGACGGGGAGACGTCCGACTACCGGGTGTTGAGTCAGAGCGAGCTGCTCGAGACCTACACAAAGACGACTTCGACTTTCACCAATATGCTTGCGGCCGTCGCGGCCATTTCGCTCGTGGTCGGCGGCATCGGCATCATGAATATTATGTTGGTCTCCGTCATCGAACGAACGCGCGAGATCGGCATCCGCAAGGCGATCGGTGCGAAAAGGCGCGATATCTTGCTCCAGTTCCTCATTGAAGCGGTGGTGCTCAGCTGTCTGAGCGGCGCGGTCGGCGTCGCGATCGGTGTGATCGCCTGCCTGATCGTTCCGCTCATTTCGGGAACGGCCATGGTGATGTCCAGCACGGTCGTCCTCATCGCTTTTCTGTTTTCTGTGGCTGTGGGCATTGCCTTTGGTATCTATCCGGCGGCGAAAGCTTCCAAACTTCGCCCCATTGACGCGCTTCGGTATGAATGACAACGATATTGTTTCCGTAAAAGAGGTCTGTATTAATGAAAAAGATCAAATCTTCGCGGCTGTTTTTTTTACTGACGGCGCTGGTCGCCTCATCCGTGCTGATCGTATCGCTGGTGGCCTGCGGAAGTTCTTCTTCTTCGTCTTCTTCGGGGACGAACAACAACGCCGCCATGCAGCAGCGCATCACTTCCGGCCTGAAAGAGCTGGTTACGGCAGGGACCATTACGCAAGCTCAGTCCACTAAGATCAAGGCCGCCCTGACAAAAAGCATAAGTAAACAGAGCGGGCAAAATCGGAAGAACGGCAGCATGCCTTCCGGCGGCGGAAATATGCCTTCGGGTGGGAACGCGCCTTCCGGCGGCAGTATGCCGAGCATGGCGTCCGGTACGGCTCCTTCCGGCAATGGCAGCATGCCTTCCGGCAGTGGATTCAGCGGACAGGGCGGCGGTATGGGCGGAAGCACTCAGATGCTTCAGTCGCTGGTGTCGAACGGCACCATCACGCAGGCGCAGTCCGAGGCCGTCATTCAAAAGATCTTCGGCACGAGCGGGCAGAATGCTTCGGCCGCTTCCGGGACCGATTCCTCTTCGACTTCTTCTCAGTGATCTTTCCCGATC
>CAUULH010000081.1:0-6241 GCA_963545875.1 uncultured Ethanoligenens sp. | reverse complement strand
CGTGAAAGGCTCCGAAGACGCGGCCAACCAGCTTCGGCCGCTTTTCATCGGAACGACGAACGAGCGCGTGGCGCTTCTGTGCATCGACTGTAAAGGCAAAGTGCTTTTCAGCGGAGCCATCGGAGAGGGCACCGTGGATGCCGCCGCCGTCAGCGTGCGGCGCGTGGTGGAGCTCGTGATGCGCTACGCCGCCACCGATGTGATCTTGGCTCACAATCATCCGGGCGGGCTGGCGCTTCCTTCCGAGGCGGATATCGGTGTGACGGAGCGGCTGGCGGCGGCGCTGCGGACGGTGGGCGTCCGCTTGCTCGATCACCTCATCGTCTCCGGGGACGACTGGGTCTCCCTTGCCGCCACATCCACCACGGCTTCGCTTTTTGACAAGCGGGAGGGTTTTCCGGTTTTCTGAAAACAGATCACTTTTCAGACTGTTTTATGTTATAATGTACTCGAAAGTGCCGCCGGAAAAACCGGCCGGCGCAAAGCGGACTGCTTTTTCGAGGACTGGTTTTATGGAATCCTTTCATCTCGTTTCGCCTTATCGGCCTACCGGCGACCAGCCGGAGGCCATCAGCCGCCTGGCGGACGGCGTACAGCACGGCGACCGTGCCCAGACGCTTCTCGGCGTCACCGGTTCGGGCAAGACGTTCACCATGGCGAACATCATCGCCAAAGTGAACCGGCCCACGCTGGTGCTGGCTCACAATAAAACGCTGGCGGCCCAGCTCTGCAGCGAGTTCAAGGAATTCTTCCCCGACAACGCCGTCGAATATTTCATCAGCTACTACGACTATTATCAGCCGGAGGCCTATGTGCCGTCCACGGATACCTATATTGAGAAAGACAGCGCCATCAACGAGGAGATCGATAAGCTGCGCCACTCGGCGACCTGCGCGCTTTCCGAGCGGCGGGACGTCATTATCGTTTCGTCGGTGTCCTGCATCTACAACCTCGGCGACCCGGTCGATTACCGCAATATGGTGCTCTCTCTGCGTCCCGGCATGGAGAAAGACCGCGACGAAGTGCTCCGCAAGCTGGTCAAGCTCCAATATGAGCGCAACGACATCAATTTCGTGCGGAACAAATTCCGCGTCCGCGGCGATGTGGTGGAGATCTTCCCCGCATATTCGAGCGAGAACGCCGTCCGCGTCGAGTTTTTCGGCGACGAGATCGACCGCATCACCGAGATCAACACGCTCACCGGCGAGGTAAAAGGCGAGCTCGGCCATGTGGCCGTCTATCCGGCGTCGCACTATATCGTGCCGGAAGAGAAGATGATCCCCGCGCTCGACGACCTTGAGCAGGAAATGACGGAGCGGGCCAAATGGTTCCGCGCCCACGATAAGCTCCTCGAGGCCCAGCGCATCGAACAGCGCACCAAATACGATATCGAGATGCTGCGGGAAGTCGGCTTTTGCAGCGGCATCGAGAACTATTCCCGCGTGCTGCTGCGCCGCCCGTCCGGCGCTACGCCGTTCACGCTGCTCGATTATTTTCCGGATGATTTCCTGCTTTTCGTGGATGAATCGCACGTCACGCTGCCGCAGGTGCGCGGCATGTCCGCGGGCGACCGCGCGCGCAAGCAGACGCTGGTGGATTACGGTTTTCGCCTGCCGTCCGCCATGGATAACCGCCCGCTCAATTTCGACGAATTTCGGGATCATATCCATCAGGTCGTGTTCGTCAGCGCCACGCCGGGCGATTTTGAAAAAGAGCACAGCGAGCAGATCGTGGAGCAGGTCATCCGCCCGACGGGCCTGCTCGACCCGGAGATCCAGGTGCGTCCGACCGAGGGCCAGATGGACGACCTGCTCTCCGAGATCAACAAGCGCGTGGAGCGCCGTGAGCGCGTGCTGGTGACGACGATGACCGTCAAGATGGCGGAAGACCTCACGCGTTATTTCGAGGATATGGGCGTCAAGGTGCGGTATCTGCACCACAATATCGAAGCGATGGAGCGGCAGGAGATCATCCGCGACCTGCGTCTCGGCGAGTTCGACGTGCTGGTAGGCATCAACCTCCTGCGCGAGGGGCTCGATATCCCGGAAGTCTCGCTCGTCGCGATCCTCGACGCGGACAAAGAGGGCTTTCTGCGCAGCGAGACGGCTCTCGTGCAGACCATCGGCCGCGCGGCGCGAAACGCGGAAGGCACCGTCATCATGTATGCCGACGAGGTCACGCCGTCGATGGAAAAGGCTATCCGGGAAACGGCCCGCCGCCGCGGCATCCAGGAGGCCTACAACGAGGCGCACGGCATCACGCCCAAGACCATCGTGAAAGGCGTGCGCGACATCATCGAGATCTCGTCGAAAGGCGACGATACGAAAGACCGCAAATCGTTCAAAAAGCTGCCGGCGCCCGAGCGCGAGCGCGTCATCCGCAAGCTGACCGCCGAGATGAAGGAATCGGCCCGGATGCTCGAATTCGAGCAGGCGGCCTTTCTGCGCGACAAGATCAAAGAGCTCCGCGGCGAAGGCGGCGAGGCCAAAGAGAAAAAGCCGGCGGGAAAACGCGGCGCTTCGCGTGCCCGCGGTCCCAAATCAGGCAAAAGGAAGGCGGAGGCTTGACGGATGCCGAGAAATAAAAATACCCTATTCATCAAGGGCGCCCGCGCCCATAATCTGAAAAATGTCGACTTGGAACTGCCGCGCGATAAAATGATCGTTTTCACCGGACTTTCCGGCAGCGGCAAATCCTCGCTCGCTTTCGATACCATTTACGCGGAAGGGCAGAGGCGGTATGTAGAGTCCCTCTCATCCTATGCCCGCCAGTTTTTAGGCCAGATGGACAAGCCGGATGTGGACTATATCGAGGGTCTTTCACCCGCCATCTCCATCGACCAGAAAACGACTTCCCATAACCCGCGCTCCACGGTCGGCACCGTCACGGAGATCTACGATTATCTGCGTCTTCTGTACGCGCGCGTCGGCATCCCGCACTGCCCGGTCTGCGGGCGGGAGATCCGCCAGCAGACCATCGACCAGATCGTCGATCAGGTGATGGCCCTGCCGGAGCGGAGCAAGATCCAGGTGCTGGCGCCCGTGGTGCGCGCGCGGAAAGGCACGCATGTACGCGAATTCGAGTCCGCGCGCAAAGGCGGGTTCGCGCGCGTCCGCGTGGACGGCGAGATGACCGATCTTTCCGAGGAGATCAAACTCAGCAAAAATCAAAAGCACACCATCGAGGTCGTCGTGGACCGTCTGGTCGTCAAGCCGGAGGCGCGAGGCCGTCTGGCCGACTCGCTGGAAACGGCCACCGGTCTTTCCGGCGGCCTCGCCATCGTGGATGTCGTGGGCGGAAAAGAGCTTCTCTTTTCACAAAACTATGCCTGCCCGGAGCACGGCATCAGCATCGAGGAGCTCTCACCCCGCATGTTCTCGTTCAACAGCCCGTACGGCGCGTGCGGGGAATGCGGCGGCCTCGGCTTCCGCATGCACGTCGATCCGGACCGCATCCTTCCGGATAAGAGCCTCAGCATCGCGGACGGCGCGGTCAAGGCGAGCGGCTGGAACGCGCAGGACGGCGGATTTATCTCCAATATGTACTACGCGGCGCTCTCCAAGCATTACGGCTTTTCACTCTCCGCGCCCGTCAGCGAGTTGCCCAAGCGCGTCGTCGACGTTCTCTTATACGGCACGGGCGACGAAAAGCTCACGCTGAAGCGCGAGGGCCCGTTCGGTTCGGGCACCTACGAGGCGCCGTTCGAGGGCATCATCCGCAATCTCGAAAGGCGCTATCGGGAGACGCAGAGCGAGTGGATGCGTTCGGAGATCGAAAGCTGCATGGCGCAGGACCCGTGCCCGGTCTGCAAGGGCGCGAGGCTCAAAAAAGAAGTGCTGGCCGTCACGGTCGGCGGCATCAACATCGATGCTTTCTGCCAGATGTCCATCACGAAAGAGCTCGATTTTCTGGACACGATCGAGTTCACGCCTAAAGAACAGCTGATCGCCGGGCGTATCCTCAAAGAGATCCGCGAGCGGCTGGGCTTCCTCAAAAACGTGGGGCTCGAGTATCTCACGCTTTCCCGTCCGGCGGCCACGCTTTCGGGCGGCGAGAGCCAGCGTATCCGTCTGGCCACGCAGATCGGTTCGTCGCTCGTCGGCGTGCTGTATATCCTCGATGAGCCGAGCATCGGCCTGCACCAGCGCGACAACGACAAGCTGCTCGCCGCGCTCCGCCGCCTGCGCGACCTCGGCAACACGCTCATCGTGGTCGAACACGACGAGGATACCATGTACGCGGCGGACTGGATCGTCGATGTCGGTCCCGGCGCGGGCGTCCACGGCGGCGAGATCGTCTGCGAGGGCACGGTGGACGACATCAAAGCCTGCCCGCGCTCCATCACGGGGCAGTATCTTTCCGGCAAGCGCAGGATCGAAGTGCCGAAAGCGCGCAGGAAAGGAAACGGTCATTTTCTTACCGTAAAAGGTGCGGAAGAGCACAATCTGAAGAATATCACCGTCAAGATCCCGCTCGGCACGTTCACCTGCGTCACGGGCGTTTCCGGCTCCGGCAAGAGCTCGCTCGTCAATGAGATCATCAACAAGCGGCTCTCGGCCGAGCTGAACGGTGCGCGCAGCCGCCCGGGCAGGCACAAGGCCATGACCGGCATTGCGTATCTCGATAAGGTCATCGATATCGACCAGTCGCCCATCGGGCGCACGCCGCGCTCCAATCCGGCCACCTATACGGGCGTTTTCACCGATATCCGCAGTCTCTTCGCCGCCACGCAGGACGCCAAGATGCGCGGCTATACGCCGGGGAGGTTCTCCTTCAATGTGAAGGGCGGGCGGTGCGAGGCCTGTCAGGGCGGCGGCATCATCAAGATCGAGATGAATTTTCTGCCGGACGTCTACGTTCCCTGCGATGTCTGCAAAGGCCACCGCTACAACCGCGAGACGCTTGAAGTCAAGTATAAGGGCAAGAGCATCTATGATGTGCTGGAGATGACGGTGGAAGAGGGCCTGGCGTTCTTTGAGAACGTGCCGCGCATCCGGCGGAAGCTCGAAACGCTCTTTGATGTCGGGCTCGGGTATATCAAGATCGGCCAGCCGGCCACTACGCTTTCGGGCGGCGAAGCCCAGCGCATCAAGCTGGCCGCCGAGCTGGGGCGCCGCCCCACGGGCAAGACCATCTATATTCTGGATGAGCCGACGACAGGCCTTCATTTTGCCGATGTGCACCGGCTTATCGACGTGCTCCAGAAGCTGGTGGACGCGGGCAATACCGTTCTCGTCATCGAGCACAATCTCGATGTCGTCAAAACGGCGGATTACCTTGTCGATCTGGGGCCGGAAGGCGGGGATCGAGGCGGTACGCTGGTGGCGAGCGGTACGCCGGAAGAGGTGGCCGCGTGCCCGCAGTCGTATACAGGGCAGTATCTCAAAAAAATGCTGCCGGGGGCTGCCGGAGAAGCGTGACATGCTCCGGCGCCGGACAATTCAAAAAGAAAGGCCGGGCTATCCCAGCGGGAAAAGCCCGGCAGTCAGGGTTGAATCATCATGTTTGAATGTTTTTGCTGCCCGGTCTGCGGGCAGGATCTGCGGCGAAAGGGTCAGGCGCTGTGCTGCCCGTCGGGTCACAGTTTCGATATCGCTTCCGGCGGCTATGTCAATCTCTGGACGACCAACCGCCTCCACGCCGGCGACAGCAAGGGAATGGTGACGGCCAGGCGCCGTTTTCTGGAGAGCGGCGCGTATGGTTTTTTGTTAGACCGTCTCTGCCTTGAAGCGAAAGATTTTCTTTTGGACTGCGGTAAAAAAGAAAGCCTTCAGCTTTTGGACGCCGGCTGCGGCGAAGGCTACTATACGTCAGGCCTTGCCGTCTATCTGCATGAGCAGGGCGTTCCCGTCCGCGTAGCCGGTGTGGATATCTCCAAAGCGGCCATCCGCGCCTGCGTGCGCCATGGGGTGGATGCTTCCTTCGCGGTGGCCAGCCTTTTCCGTCTGCCCATGAAGCGCGCGGAAACGGATCTCGTGCTCAGCGTTTTCGCGCCCGTCTGCGGGGCCGAATGTGCGCGCGTGCTGAGGCCGGGCGGCAGGCTCTATGTCGTTTCGCCCGGTCCGAAACATCTGTTCGGCCTGAAAGAGATCTTATACGACGACCCGTATGAGAATCCGCCGAACGACTATTACCTGCCCGGTTTCCGGACGGTGGCGCATTTTTCGGAAAAGCGCGAGATCCTCGTGCGCGGCAGCCATATGAACGATCTTTTCGCGATGACGCCGTATTACTGGAAAAC
>CAUULH010000080.1:0-6263 GCA_963545875.1 uncultured Ethanoligenens sp. | reverse complement strand
TTCCCATTATGAAAAGGGCATACGCGAATGCGGGCTGGAATTCGTGGTTCGGGCGGCGGATTTCTATCATGTCTCCTGCGACTATCTGCTGGGGCGCTCGCCGGATCGGGATGGAACGGTGCTTTCCATTGAGGAGCTCCAGGAGCCGAATGCGGCGGGCAAGGAAAACGTCTACAAAGGCAGTCTTTTGCCCACGCTGAACAAAAAGCTCGTGGAGAACTCGCTCAATATCCTCTACGACCTGCTCCAGCGCGCGGGCAGCAACGAGCTGACGACGGAGATTTCCCAATACCTGTCGCTTGCTGTTTACACCGTGTTCCGCAAGCTGTATGAGACGAACGGCGGCAATCCGGACGAGCTGTTCCGTATTTCCCGCACCCAGTATCCGGCGCTGACGATGGCCGCCATGCTGATGGCCAGGATGCGGATGGATGAGACGCTTGCCGCCAAGCCGCCCGCGGGCGGCAAACTCATGCGGGAAAAGCTGAAGCTGCCGCCGCAACTGCTGGCGGAACGCTACCCGCTTTTTGCCACTTCGCTCACCAATCTGCTCAAAAACACGGAGATGCTGATGGAAAAACAGCTTCGGTAAACAAGCCTTTTCCCCATTATAGCATATCGCTTCGCGGGAGGCGATGCTTTTTCACATCCCGCCGGAGAAAACGAAGCCCGGAAAGCAGATGCTTTCCGGGCTTCGAGCTCGTTCAAAGAGACTCATGTGCCGATAGCGCGGCGGAACTGCATCGCTTCGAAATGGACGTCGCCGAGCGCCGCGTAGGCTTTGGCCAGCGCGTCGGGCAGCGTATCGCCGAGTGCCGTGATATCCAGCACGCGGCCGCCCGCCGTGACGAAGCCGTCGTCCGTTTTTTGGGTGCCGGCGTGGTAGACCGTCACATCCGGGCGGGCCTCCGCTTTTTCAAGGCCTGTGATGAGCTTGCCTTTTTCATACTGCTTCGGGTAGCCGCCGGAAGCTGCCACAACGCAGGCCGCGGCGCGCGTGTCCCAGCGGATATCCGCGTCGGCGAGCCGGCCTTCCGAGACCATCTGCATGATCTCGAGCAGGTCGCTTTTCAAGCGGGGCAATACGACCTGCGTTTCCGGGTCGCCGAAACGGGAATTGTATTCGATGACTTTCGGCCCGTCCGGCGTGAGCATCAGGCCGAAATACAGGCAGCCGCGGAACGGCCGGCCTTCTTTCTGCATCGCCGCCACCGTGGGCTTGAAGATGGTCTCCATGCACTGCGCGGCGATCGCCTCGGTGTAATACGGGTTGGGGCTGATAGTGCCCATGCCGCCGGTGTTCGGCCCGCGGTCGCCGTCGAACGCGCGTTTGTGGTCTTTAGAGGAGACCATCGGGCAGAGGGTCCGGCCGTCCGTAAAAGCCAGCACGCTCACCTCCGGGCCGGTGAGGAATTCTTCCACCACCACGTGGTTCCCGGAAGCGCCGAAGATCTTGTCCTCCATCAGTGCGTGGAGCGCTTCACGCGCTTCTTTTTCGTTCTGCGCGATAAAAACGCCCTTGCCGAGCGCGAGGCCGTCCGCCTTTACGACGGCTGGATAGCGCCCTTTCGACGTGATGGCGGCCAGCGCGGCGGCCGGGTCGTCGAAGACGGCGTAATCCGCCGTGGGGATGCCGTATTTTTTCATCAGGCCTTTGGCGAAGACCTTGCTGCTCTCGATGGCGGCGGCGGCTTTCGTCGGCCCGAACGAGCGGATGCCCTCGATCGTCAGCGCGTCCACCATGCCGAGCGCAAGCGGGTCGTCCGGCGTGACCACGACGAAACCGATGTGCTTTTCCTTAGCGAATTTAACGATGCCTTTGATATCGGTCGCCTGGATGGGTACGCACTCGGCGTCCTGCGAGATGCCGCCGTTGCCCGGTGCGCAGTAGATTTTGCCCGCCTGCGGGCTCTGTTTCAGTTTTTTGATGACGGCGTGCTCTCTGCCGCCGCCGCCGATGACCAGAAGATCCATATTCCGCTCCGCTTCTTTCCCTCTGATTTTGACGAAATAAGATGCTGTGCCCGCCTTAGTGTTTGAAGTGGCGGCAGCCGGTAAAGACCATCGCGATGCCGGCCTTGTCGGCGGCTTCGATGGAATCCTTGTCGCGGATGGAGCCGCCCGGCTGGATGATGGCCGTGATGCCGGCTTTAGCGGCTGTTTCCACACAGTCGGAGAAGGGGAAGAACGCGTCGGAACCCATCACG
This sequence comes from uncultured Ethanoligenens sp., assembly GCA_963545875.1. Classification (GTDB taxonomy): domain Bacteria; phylum Bacillota; class Clostridia; order Oscillospirales; family Ethanoligenentaceae; genus Ethanoligenens. The sequence continues at coordinate 4,056 of CAUULH010000080.1, read as the reverse complement.
CTGTCTTTGACCTTATCGCCGCCGTATTTGATGGCGAGCTCAAGCGAGGTAATGCGGTTGGCCTGCCCGGGGCCGACGCCGACCGTCTGCTGGTCTTTGGAAAGCACGATGGCGTTCGATTTGGTGTGCTTGACCACGCGCCAGACGAAATGGAGCTCTTTCAGCTCTTCCGGTGTGGGCTGACGCTTGGTGACGCATTTCAGCGCAGATTCGTCGAGCAGGAAAGTGTCCAGCTTCTGCACCAGCAGGCCGCCGACGACTTTGCGCATGTCCAGCGTGCCGGGCTTGTTCGGCTTGGCGAGATCCGGCAGAGCGAGCAGGCGGATGTTCTTCTTTTTCTCGAGGATGGCGAGTGCTTCCGGCGTGAAGGACGGCGCGATGACGATCTCGAGAAAGATCTTGGCCATTTCGGCCGCTGTGTCGGCGTCTACCGGACGGTTGAGCGCCACGATGCCGCCGAAGATCGACATGGTGTCGGCTTCGTAAGCGCGCACATAGGCCTCGTGGAGGGTCTTTCCGCACGCGACGCCGCAGGGGTTGGCGTGCTTAACGGCAACGGCCGTCGGCAGGTCTTCACCGAACTCTTTGAGCAGGTCGAGCGCGCCGTTGGCGTCGTTGATGTTGTTATAGGAGAGCTCTTTGCCGTGGAGCTGTTCGGCCGCCGGGAGCGTGTTCGACGGTGCGCCGATCTCCGTATAGAAAGCGCCGGGCTGGTGCGGATTCTCGCCGTAGCGCATGTCCTGACGTTTCTCAAACGTGAGCGTGAGCTTTTCCGGAAACCCGTCGTTGCCCGCCGTTTTGCGCAGATAAGAGGCGATCAGCGCGTCGTACTGCGCCGTCTGCTCAAAAACTTTCACGGCCAGACGGAATTTTGTTTCCCGGGAGACCTCGCCGTTCTTTTTCAGCTCGTCAAGCACCGCGGGATAGTCCGCCGGATCGATGACGACCGCGACGTCCTGCCAGTTCTTCGCCGCGCCGCGGATCATCGACGGGCCGCCGATGTCGATGTTCTCGATCGCCTCGCCGAGCGTCACGCCCGGTTTGAGGATGGTCTCCTTGAACGGATAAAGGTTGATGGCCACGATGTCGATGGGCGAGACGCCGAGCTTTTCGAGCTGACGCATGTGCTCCGGATTGTCGCGGCGGGCGAGGATGCCCGCGTGGATCTTCGGATGGAGCGTTTTCACGCGGCCGTCCAGACATTCGGGAAAGCCGGTGATGTCGCTGACTTTCGTCACTTTCACGCCTGCGTCGGCGAGCGTTTTGGCCGTACCGCCGGTGGAAACGACCTCGTAGCCCAGCGCTTCGAGTCCTTTGGCGAACGCCGCGGCGCCGGTCTTGTCTGAGACACTGATGATCGCGCGTTTGTTCATGTTTTTCCTTCTTTCTCCCCGGCGAAGCAAAAACCGACCGCCTGGGGATAGCGTTTTCACTATGCCCAGGCGGTCGGCAATCCGGGCCGCGGCCAAAGACCGCCGCCCCGCCGTACTCCCCGTGGTTTTCCCACTTCCGCCAGTCATACGGCTTAGAACCTCTTTAGTATATCAAATCCGGCCCGGAAGCACAAGCGTACCGATGCCGCATTTTTACGATTTTTTCGCCTTGCGCGATTCTTCCAGCCGGTTCATCAGCCGATGGATGCGGCCCACCGGGTTCAGCAGCTCGGACATCGAGCGGTCGAAATTCAGCGTATCGATGACGAGCGCGATATATTTGGCCATATCGACCTCGGCATACCACGGGCGCGCCTTGAGCGCCTCGGTGCGGTAGACGAGATTTGTCGTAAAGACTTTGTCGAACAGGCCGGCCGAATAGGCTTCGTCGAATTTTTTCAGGCCGTTGCAGAAAAGGCCGAAGCTCGCAAACATGAAGATGCGGGAGACCTTTTTCTCGCGGAGCTGCTCGGCGATATCGAGCATGGAGTCGCCGGAGGAGATGATGTCGTCCACGATGATGACGTCTTTGCCCTCGAGGTCGCCGCCCAGATATTCGTGGCTGATGATGGGGTTTCGGCCGTTCACGATGCGCGTATAATCGCGGCGCTTGTAGAACATGCCGAGCTCCAGCTCCAGTACGGAAGAATAATAGATGCAGCGGTTGAGGCCGCCCTCGTCCGGCGAGATGACCGCGAGATGCTCGCGGTCGATGTTCATATCCGGCAGTTCGCGCACCAGCGCTTTGAGCATCTGGTAGGTGGGATGGATGTTTTCAAAACCGATGAGCGGAATGGCGTTCTGCACGCGCGGGTCGTGCGCGTCGAACGTGATGATGTTCTCCACGCCGAGGTGCTGGAGCTGCTGGAGCATGACGGCGCAGTCGAGCGATTCGCGCGAGTTGCGGCGGTGCTGGCGGCCTTCATACAGCATTGGCATGATGACGTTGATGCGCCGGGCTTTGCCGCCGGCGGCCGCGATGATGCGCGTGAGGTCCTGAAAATGATCGTCAGGGCTCATCGGGACCTGCATGTCGTACATGTCGTAGGTGATGCCGTAGTTGAACATATCGGTGATGATGAACAGGTCGTGCCCGCGCACCGATTGCTGGATGACGCTCTTGCCTTCGCCGGTGCCGAAACGCGGGCATTCCACCTGGATGGTATAATCGTTCCGCTCCGTGCTTCCGCGCCATTTGATCAGCCAGTCGTTCACTTCCGCGAGCGTATCCTCGCAGCCTTTCATCCCGATGATGCCCAGGTCGCCTACCGGCATCTGTCCTTTGGGCTCAATTCCGCTCATTCCTGTTCCTCCTTGATAATGACTTTTCCATCTTTCGTCCACCCCAGACGACCGGCGCAGAAAAGCGCTACCGCTTTGGGGAGGATCTTCCATTCCGCCTGTTCCATGACCCGTTTTTGCAGCGTTTCAGGCGTATCGCCTTGTTTTATCTCCACGGCTTTTTGCAGCACGATAGGCCCGCCGTCCGCCACTTCGTCGACGAAATGCACCGTCGCGCCGGTCACTTTCACGCCGCAGGCCAGCGCCGCCTCATGCACGCGCAGGCCGTAGAAGCCCGGCCCGCAGAAAGACGGGATAAGCGCCGGATGGATGTTGAGCATCCGCCTGCGGTACGCGTCCGTGACTTTTTTGCCGAGGATGGAGAGATAACCGGCCAGGACCACAAGATCCGTATCCGCTTTTTTCAGTGTGCCGAGCAGTGCCTCCTCGAATGCGTCCGCGCCGGCAAAATCGCGCCGGCAGACCACGCAGGAAGGGATGCCGTGCTTTTTTGCCCGTTCCAGCGCGTAGATGCCCGGCCGGCTGCCCACCACGAGGGCGATGTGCCCGCCGGGAATTCTGCCGGCCTCCTCCGCGTCGATGAGCGCCTGAAGGTTCGTGCCGCCGCCGGAGACGAGGACGGCGATGTTCAGCATACGCTCACCCCGCCGCCTTTTTGGACTTCGCCGACGAGATAAGCTTCCGCGCCCGCTTTTTTCAGCAGGCCGAGCGCTTTGTCCGCGTCCGTCTGCGAGACTGCCAGCACCATGCCGAGACCCATGTTGAAGGTGTTATACATGTCGCGCTCCGGGATCTTGCCGGTCTTTTGGATAAGGCCGAAAATGGGCGGGCAGGGGAAGCGGTCTTTCCGGATGACCGCCTGGAGCCCATCCGGAAGCATGCGCGGCACGTTTTCATAAAAGCCGCCGCCCGTGATGTGCGAGATGCCGTGCACAGCCACGGAAGCGAGCAGCGAGAGCACCGGTTTGACGTAGATGCGCGTCGGCGCGAGCAGGGTCTCGCCGAGCGTGGCGGAAAGCTCCGGCACATAGACGTTCAGTTTTTCCGCCGTGATGCCGAAGATTTTCCGCACGAGCGAGAAGCCGTTCGAATGCACGCCGCTCGACGCGAGGCCGATGAGCGCGTCGCCCGCTTTCATGCGGTCTTTCGAGAGCATCCTGTCTTTTTCGGCGGCGCCCACGCAGAAGCCCGCGAGGTCGTATTCGTCCGCCGGGTAAAAGCCCGGCATTTCCGCCGTTTCCCCGCCGACGAGCGCCGCGCCCGCCTGCACGCAGCCTTCCGCTACGCCGGAGACGACCGAGGCGATTTTTTCCGGCACGTT
>CAUULH010000079.1:0-6297 GCA_963545875.1 uncultured Ethanoligenens sp. | reverse complement strand
GCCGTCTCGATCGTCCTTTGGGTCCTGCTGATCCTGTTCGTTATTCCCTTCGTCATCGTCGTGATCGATTCCTTTAAAACGACCAGCGAGATCATGGCGAATCCGCTCAGTCTTACCGCGCATCCCACTTTTGACAATTTCATCAATGCCTTCACCACGATGAATTATGGCTCTGCCTTTTTCAACACGCTGGTGATCACCCTTGCAAGTGTTTTTTTCATCTGCCTGCTTTCGTGCATGACCGCCTATTATCTGGTGCGCACCAAAAGTAAGATCGGAAACATCATCTTCATGGGCTTGATCGCGGGCATGATGGTCCCGTTTCAAGCCATTATGATCCCCCTCGTCTCCATTTACGGAAGCGCCGGGCTGCTCAGCAACCGGGCAACGCTCGTTTACATGTATGTCGGATTTGGATGCGGGATGGCCGTTTTCATCTTCCACGGATTCATCCGTTCCAGCATTCCTTATTCTCTGGAAGAAGCGGCCAAGATCGACGGCGCGAACATGGTCCAGATCTTTTTTCTGATCGTCCTTCCGCTTCTGCGGCCGGTGATGGCCACGATCGTCGTGCTGGATGTGCTTTGGGTCTGGAACGATTACCTGCTTCCTTCTCTGGTGCTTTCGCAGCCCGATCAGCTTACGCTTCCGCTTTCCACCTATGCTTTTTCCGGAACGATGTCTGTGAATTTCGGGCCTCTGATCGCGGCGCTCCTTCTCACCATCATTCCTGTCCTCATCATTTATCTGGTCCTGCAAAAATATATTATCGGAGGGATCGTAGCCGGTGCGGTAAAGAGCTGAAAAAGGCTCCGGTATCCGCTTGGCCCGAGAATGCCAATGGAGAAGCCAAAAATTCTTCATTGGCTTTCTCGTGTGTATGTCTCTGTTACACAAGGAGAACATTTTATGGGGGAACATCCTTTCATTCGCCCAAGATACCGGCTCCGCTATCATATCATGGCGCCGTACGGATGGCTGAACGACCCGAACGGCCTGATCGAATTCAAGGGAAATTATCATGTCTTTTATCAGCATTATCCGTATGCGGCGGAATGGGGAGCGATGCACTGGGGACATGCCGTCAGCCGGGATCTGATACACTGGAAACATCTTCCTGCCGCGCTTTCGCCAGACCCGGCCTATGAGAGCGGCTGTTTTTCCGGTTCCGCGGTGGAGCATGATGGGGCGCTGACGCTCATCTACACCTCTCATGACGAGAACCGCAGCCCAAAAGAGATGCAGAGCATAGCGGAAAGCGCCGACGGCATCCATTTCACCAAATTTTCAGGCAATCCGGTTATCCGGACGCTGCCGGAAGAGGCGTCGGAAGATTTCCGCGACCCAAAAGTCTGGCGGGAAGACGGATTGTGGCATATGGTGCTCGGCTCGTGCAAAAACGGACGTGCCAGAGCGCTGCTGTTTGAATCTGAAGACCTGCGCGGCTGGAAATATGCCGGCATTCTGTTTGAAAGCGACGGGACACTGGGCGACATGTGGGAATGCCCCGATTTTTTCCCGCTGGGTGACCGTTATGTTTTGGTCGTTTCCCCCATGCACAAGCCGGGCAGCCGGAATCTATATATCGTCGGGCACTACGATAAACCTCATCATCGTTTTATTCCCGAAAAGATCCGGGAAGTGGACTTCGGTTTCGACCTTTATGCCTGCCAGACTTTTCAAGACCATTTGGGCAGGCGTATCCTGATCGCCTGGATGAACCAGTGGAACAGCGCGTTTCCCACGAAAGAAGACGGGTGGGCGGGCGCGCTGACACTGCCGCGAGAATTGAAACTCGACGGCACGGATATCCGTGCGCTCCCGATAAAAGAGATCGACCGGCTGAGGGGCCGGCATCTGGCGCACAGGCAGATGTTTCGGCTTGAGCCTGCCATGCGCCGCGTCCTTCCGGAGATCTCGGGGAAATGGATCGAATTATGCCTTCGGGTCCGCTTCGACGATCCGGCGTGCCAGACCTTCGGGCTCCACTTGAGAGCGTCGGAAGACCGGTCGGAAAAAACGACCCTTCTCTGTGATCTTTCCGAAGGAACGCTTTCGCTCGATACCACACACGCGGGGCTTGGAAACGCCGAGATCTCATCGGCGCCGAGGGCCGGGGACCGTGAACTGAGCCTGCGGATCTTTATTGACACGTCTTCTGTCGAAGTGTTTGCCGACGGGGGACGGCTGACGCTGACCGACCGGATCTATCCGCAGGATTCGTCGGTGTTTTATGATCTATTCTGCACAAAAGGGAACTGCCTGGTGGAAAAATTGGACGCGTGGGAAATGAAGAGCGGATGGGAGCAGACACATGGAAACTAAATGGTGGCAAAAATCGATCGTCTACCAGATCTATCCCCGGAGTTTTTATGACAGCAACGGGGACGGCATCGGAGATCTGAACGGGATCATCGAAAAACTGGATTATATCCGCTCGCTCGGTGTCAATATGATCTGGCTCTGCCCGATCTATCGCTCCCCGATGGTGGATAACGGTTACGATATTTCAGATTACCGTCATATCGACCCGTCTTTCGGCACGGATGAGGAGATCGAAAAGCTGATCCGCGAAGCGGATAAGCGGGGGATCGGCGTGCTGATGGATCTGGTGGTCAACCATACGTCGGACCGTCATCCGTGGTTTCAGGAGGCCTTGCGTGATCCGAAAGGGGAATATGCGGATTATTATCTTTTCCGTGAGACGAAGAACGGAAAGCCGCCGAACAATCTCCGCAGCTATTTCGGAGAGCCCGTTTGGAGCCGCGTGCCCGGCACCGACCGGTGGTATTTTCATACCTATGCCGCCGGCCAGCCTGATCTGAACTGGGATAATCCGAAAGTGCGCGGGGAGATCGGCCGCGTCGTCGAGTGGTGGCTGGGCAAAGGCGCGAAAGGTTTTCGCATCGATGCCATCGGAAACATCAAAAAATCGCCCGAAGCGCTTTCGTGCCGGACTTTTGAGGCGGACGGGCCGGACGGGATGGCTTTCGTCGCTCCCTGGGTGGATATCCAGCCGGGCGTCGAAGATTTTCTTCATGAGCTTTCCGACCGGGTCTTTTGCCCGAGCGACTGCATGACCGTTGCGGAAGTCAGCGTTCCAAAAGAAAAATTGGCCCGGTTCATCGGACCTGAAGGCTGCTTTTGCATGACTTTTGATTTTGACTACGCGAATCTGGATGAAAGATCGGTGCCGGCTTTTGAAAAGCCGGATTTCACCGTGAAAGAGATCCGCGATCTCCTTTTCAAAGACGAGCTGGATGAGCAGGCGGCAGGCGGCTGGTCGGCCCCATACTTTGAAAACCACGATCAGCCGAGGTCGCTGAACAAATGGGTCCCGGAAGAAGATAGCGGGCCTACCAGCGCAAAAATGCTGGCTACTCTGCTGATCTGCCTGCGCGGTACGCCGTTTCTTTATCAGGGCGAAGAATTGGGCATGACCAACTGCCCGATGGCGCTCGATGATTTCCGGGATATCTCCGCCCGAACGCAATTCCGGCGGGGAAAAGAAATGGGCTATTCCGACGAGTGGATGCTTGAATATCTCAATCGGAGATGCCGGGACAACAGCCGGACTCCTTTTCAGTGGAACCGCGAAAAAAATGCCGGATTCACGGCCGGTGAGCCGTGGCTGAAGGTCAATCCCAATTACCTTGAGATCAATGCGGCCAGCGAAGGCCGCGATCCTTATTCCGTATTGAATTATTACCGTGAACTGATCCGCCTGAGAACCCGCTCGCAGATCTCCGATATTCTGACTTACGGCGCGTTTGAGCCGGTCGAAAGCGATGAGGATATCGTTGCCTACCGCCGTGTATTCCAAGGCCGGACGGTACTGATCGTCTGCCATTTCGGGCGCGGGGAAACCTTTTTCCGGGTATCGGATGCGATCGTTCTTCTTGCCAATGCAGCACTGCGCCGGGCTGAAAACGGACTGATATTCGGCCCGTATGAAGCGGCCGTTTTACTGCTGCAATAAGCGGTGTATCGGACAGCCTGTGCAAAAACCACCAGGAGGATCTACCATGAAACTTAAAAATGAGATCATGCTCGTCACTTATCCGGATTGTATGGGGAATACGCTTCAGGATCTTCATCGCATTCTCCATACCTACTGCGATCAAGCTGTCGGCGGCGTTCATATCCTTCCCTTCTATCCTTCCAGCGGCGACCGGGGGTTTTCACCTAAAACCTATCGGGAAGTCTTTTCTCCGTTCGGTACTTTTGAGGATATCCGTTCCCTGGCTGAAGAATACGATCTGATGGTGGATTATATGATCAACCATATTTCCGCCGAAAGTGCTTACTATCAGGATTTTCTTCAAAAAAAAGACAGATCGAAATGGAAAGATCTGTTCATCCGTTACAAGGATTTCTGGGAGAACGGCTTTCCCACGCAGGAACAGATCGACAAGATCTATAAACGCAAGCCGCGCGCGCCGTATGTTACGGCTCATTTTGCGGACGGAACGGCAGAAAAGATCTGGTGTACGTTCAGTGAACAGCAGATCGATCTGAATCTGAAAAGTGAAGTGACCAAACGGTTCAACAGGGAAAATCTCGAGTTTTTAGCCGGGCAGGGCATCGCCATGATCCGCCTGGATGCGTTTGCCTATGCCGTCAAAAAAGCCGATACCAACTGCTTTTTCGTGGAACCGGAGATCTGGGACAGCCTGAAAGAATGCACCGATGTTTTGGCTCCTTATCAGGTCGCTATCCTCCCGGAGATACACGAGCATTATTCGTTGCAGATCAAGCTGGCCCAGCACCATTATTGGGTATATGATTTCGCTCTGCCCATGCTGCTGCTTCACGCTTTATATTCCGGGCGGGCGGATCGTCTTGAAAACTGGCTCCGCATCTGCCCCCGAAAGCAGTTCACGACGCTGGATACGCATGACGGCATCGGTGTGGTGGATGTCAAAGATCTGCTGACGGATCAGGAGATCCAGGATACTATCGAGGCTCTCTACACACACGGCGCGAATGTAAAACGGAAATACAGCTCCGCGGAATACCATAATCTGGATATTTACCAGATCAACTGCACCTATTATTCCGCGCTCGGAAACGACGATCAGGCTTATCTGCTGGCGCGCGCCGTCCAATTTTTCGCTCCGGGCATCCCGCAGGTCTATTATGTGGGGATGCTGGCGGGCAAAAATGACATCCGGCTGCTCGAGCAGACGAAAGAAGGCCGCAACATCAACCGCCATTATTACACGGAAGAAGAAGTTACGGAAGAAGTGCAGCGTCCCGTTGTAAAAAGCCTGTTTGCACTGATGCGGTTCCGAAACAGCTATCGTGGATTTGACGGAGATGTGCGCATCCTGCCGCGGAAAGATCAAAGCTGCCTCTGCATCCGTCGGGAGAACGGGGCGCTTTGGGCCGAGCTCCATGCGGATTTCAGCAAAAAGAGCTTTGCCATCCGCTATCTCGACGAAAGAACGGGCAGCGAGGCCGCGCTCGTTTTGTGACGACGTCATTTTTTGAATGGAAGGAATGAAATAGATGGCACTTTTAAATGGTCATATTTTTTCCAAATCTTTGATGATGAACACCGATTTTTACGCCCTCATCCCGTCACCGACGCCGGCTGAGACCATGTTCAATCATCCGTTCGATTACTTTGCTCTCGGGCGGAAATATCAGGTCCTTTATCTTCTGCACGGCGCGCTGGGCGATTGTTCCGACTGGATACGCAGGACCATGCTGGAGGTCTATGCGGAACCGTATCAGTTGGTCGTCATCATGCCGTCCGCCGAAAACAGCTGTTACACCGATATGCAATACGGAGCGAATTATTGGACGTATGTCACCGAGGAGCTTCCTCAGCTTTGCCGTTCGCTTTTTCCGATCTCCCAAAAGCGTGAGGATACGTTCGTCGCCGGCCTTTCCATGGGCGGATTCGGGGCGTTTAAGATCGCGCTCAATCTTCCTGAGCGGTATGAAGCGGCTGTGAGCCTTTCCGGCGCGTTAAAGATCGATCATCCCCGGGACGATCATACGTCCGGTATCGTCTTGAAAAACATCTTCGGCGATCCGCCGGCGATCTCCGGCTCTGAGAACGATTTGATCCATGTGCTGAAAAAAGCGAAGGAGAGCGGAAAGCGCATCCCTCGTCTCTATCAGGCGTGCGGGACGGAAGACGGGCTCTATGGGCTCAATGTGAAATTCCGGGACGATGCCCGGGCCATGGGTGTCGATCTGACCTATGAGGAAGGCCCCGGAGTCCACGACTGGGTCTTCTGGAACACGTTTTTGGAAAAAGCGTTCGGCTGGCTGCCGCTCAAACGG
>CAUULH010000078.1:0-6300 GCA_963545875.1 uncultured Ethanoligenens sp. | reverse complement strand
TCATACTTATTCTCGTCATCCTGTTCTGCTGCTGCGGTGGCAACAACTTCGGCGGCTGCGATGACTGAGCGGCCCCTCTTCCTGCAAAAAGCGCCGGATGCGTTTGCATCCGGCGCTTTTTTCTGTTCTATCGAAAAAGGCTTTTCCAGCCGCTCAGTTCTTCGGTTCTTCGCCGTCATTCGCATCGGAATCGTCGTCGGCGTTCTCGTCTTCATCGTCGTCCGTCCCGAAATCGAATTCCAGCTTTTCGCCGCATTTCGGGCAGGTCATCTCGCCGTCGGAAAGCAGGTCGTCGTCCAAATAGACTTTTTCGCCGCATTTCGGGCAGGTAAGCTCGTAATAATCGGAATCGTCGTCTTCATCGTCGTCTTCGTCATCCTCATCGCCGTAGAAATCTTTTTCGAGGTCTTCGAGATCCTCGTCGATGGCATCCACCTGCTCGGAAAGCTCCGACTCGCTGTCTTCCACCTCGGAGAGCGACAGCGACATGTCGTCCAGCACTTCCACGATGGCTTTGATGATACGGCCCTCTTTGGAGGTTTCGTCCACGCCGAGACCCTCCACGAGTCCTTTGAGATACGCCACTTTTTCCGTCACGGTCATTGCAAGTGCCTCCTTTTCGCCGCTCTCCGCGGCAGCCGGCGGCAGGCCGAAGCCTTCCGCCCGTTTCCTGCGTACAAAAAGACCCGCTGCCTACAGTATGGCCTTATGCACGCTCCATATACTCGCCCGTGCGGGTATCCACACGGATGTGGTCGCCTTCGTTGATGAAGAGCGGCACGCGGATCTCCGTGCCGGTCTCCAGCTCGGCGGGCTTGGTCACGTTGGTCGCGGTATCGCCGCGCAGGCCCGGCTCCGTGTGCGTGACCTCGAGCTCCACGAACGTGGGCGGCTCGATGCCGAAGACCTTGCCTTTATAGGAAAGGACTTTCACATCCATGTTTTCTTTTACAAAATCGAAGCTGTTGCCCACATCGGCCTTGCTGACGGGAAGCTGCTCGAACGATTCCTTATCCATCAGATAGTAAAGATCGCCGTCTTTATAAAGATACTGCATGTCTTTGCGCTCGATATACGCCACCGGAAATTTATCGGTGGGGTTGAACGTTTTTTCCACCACGGCGCCCGTGATCACGTTCTTGAGCTTGGTGCGCACGAAAGCCGCGCCTTTGCCCGGCTTGACATGCTGGAATTCGACGATGGAAAAGACGTCGCCGTCCATATCAAAAGTCAGACCGTTCCGAAAATCGCCTGCTGAAAGCATTCCGTAACCCTCCAAAAAAACAGACGGCCGATCCGCTGCCGCAAACGGTGCGCGGCGGAACAAAACCGCATGATTACCTTTTTAGACATCCATACTTGCCTAGTGTATCCTATCAGACGCAATTTTGCAAGTGTTTCACCGCATTTCGCGGCAGGCGGGCGGCAAAGCGCCCGTTTTCACAGCACCAGAAGCTTTTTCGGGCTCTTGGTGAGGATCTCGCAGCCGTCCTCCGTGAGCACGGTGAGATCCTCGATGCGCAGCCCGAACCGCCCTTCGAGATAGACGCCGGGCTCCACCGTCATCATCATGCCGCTCCGGAGCACCGTGCCGCAGGAAGGCGACAGACGCGGCTCCTCATGGATCTCGAGGCCGACCGAATGGCCGAGCCCGTGGCCGAAACAGCCTTCGTAGCCCGCGGCATAGATGAGGTCGCGCGCCACCTTGTCCACCTCGCGGCCCGTCTTGCCGGGCGCGAGCGCTTCTTCGGCCGCCTGCTGCGCCGTCAGCACCGTTTCATACGCGCGGCGCATCTCGTCCGTCGCGTGGCCGATGGCCACGGTGCGCGTCATATCCGAGCAGTAGCCGTCCACCACCGCGCCGGTATCCATCGTGACGAAATCACCGTCGCGGAGCTTCCGGTCTCCGGGCACGCCGTGCGGTCTGGAAGAATTTTCGCCCGAAACGACGATGAGATCGAACGACGGACCGGAAGCGCCGTTCTGCCGCATGAAATATTCGATCTCGAGCGCCAGATCGCGCTCGCGCGCGCCGGGCTTGAGGAACGGCAGGATATGCTTATAAGCGTCGTCCGTGATCTTCTGCGCGCGGCGGATGGCGTCGAGCTCTTCCGGCCCTTTGCACGCCCGCAGGGAAAGGATCGCGTCGTTGAAAGCACCGTCCATGCTGAACACGACATCCGGGAAGAGCGATTTGAAACGGGCGAATTCGGCCACCGGCAGCTCGCGCACTTCCACAGCGGCTCGTTTTACCTGTTCTTTTTTGAAGAAATCGGCCATCTGATCCGCCGCGTTTTCCCTCAAGACGACTTCACAGCCTTTGGCCTGCTCGCGGGCAGCCTCGATATAGCGTGAATCCATCAGCAGCACGGCGCGGGAGCGCGTGAGCATGAGGATGCCGTCCGTCGCGTCGAAGCCGGTGAGATAGCGGCGGTTCACTTCCGAAAGCACAAGCCCCGCGTCCGTTCCTTCGGGGAGCAGACGCATCAGGGCAGAGCAGTGTTCCATATAAAAAGCCTCCTATTTCGGTCAGAACAGGTCTTTCAGACCCTGGAGCGCCAGAATATAGCTGTATTTTCCGAAGCCGATGATCGTCCCCGCGCATACGGGCGCGATGACCGACGTATGCCGGAACTCCTCGCGCGCGTTGACGTTGGACATATGCACCTCGACGGTGGGAATGCGGATAGAGGTGATGGCGTCCCGCAGAGCGATGCTGTAATGCGTGAGCGCGCCCGCGTTGATGACGATGCCGTCGAACTTGCCGCGCGCCCCGTGCAGCAGATCGATGAGCGTGCCCTCATGGTTGGACTGGTGGATCTCGCATTCGATGCCCAGGCGGTCGGCTTCGGCCATGATCTCGGCGTTGATGTGCTCAATGGTGTCTTTGCCGTAGATGCCCGTCTCCCGCTCGCCTAAAAGGTTGAGATTGGGGCCGTGCAGCAGCAGCACGCGATGTTTCGGCATGGAGCTTCTTCCTTTCTTTTTCTGTCCATTTTTTCAGTCAAAAAATCAGGTCCGTTTTTGCGGCGGGAGCTCGTCCTCCGGTGTGACGGCGCGGATAAAAGGGCCCTCCACGCTCCGGCGGAACCGGTAGAAAAGAGAGCCGTCCTCGCCGCCGTAGGGCGCGACCATCCACGCCCGCAGGCCCGCGAGATGCGCGCCGCAGACATCCGTGAAGATCTGGTCGCCCACGGCCACGGCTTCCTGTTTGGCGAGCCCCATGGCGCGCACGGCGCGGCGGAAGGCAAACGGCAGCGGTTTGCAGCCGTTTGCCTGATAGGGCAGGCCCAGCGCCTCGGCAAAACGCGAGACGCGGTTGTGGTGGTTGTTGGAAAGGATATAGAGCCGCACACCCGCATCCTGCAGGCTGCGGATGAACGTGCGGATCTCGCTGTTCGGCAGCGGAGAACGGCGGGAGGCCAGCGTATAATCGATATCCAGCACGAGGCCCTTTACGCCTTCGTCCTTCAATCTTTCCGCCGTTATGCCCGCGATATTCAAAAACCGTTTGTCCGGCAGCAGCAGCACGTCCCCAGCCCTTCCTTTCCCGCCTTATCAGGCGTAAAAAACGGCTAACATGCGAAAAAGCGGGCAAAGCCCGCTTTTAACGTTTCTAAAAATTGTAACAGTTAACGGCGCTTGCGTTTGCGTGCCGCTTCGGATTTCTTCTTGCGTTTGACAGAGGGTTTTTCATAGTGTTCCCGTTTGCGCACTTCCGCAAGGACACCCGAGCGCGCGCACTGTTTTTTGAAACGGCGCAGCGCACTGTCCAGCGATTCATTGTCTTTCACTCGGATTTCAGCCATATTGTTTCCCTCCCTCCGTCATGCAACGGCTCTTTGCCGGGAAACCCGGCACAGGCCAAAAGGCCATGCCCGCGCCTAAAACATAAGCCGGCGCGATTCTGCAAAGAGCCCACAGGTGGTATTCTTTATTATACAGTCTCCAATCGCTCCTGTCAAGAAAAATCAGAGCCCAAAAAACGAGCGCATGAAAAACGCGGAGGCGACGGCGCCCGCGAAAGGCGCGATGCCCGGAATGAGCAGGCCGTACTGCCAGTCGTTGTTCGCCTTGTTGCGGATGGGCAGGATCTGGAACGCCAGGCGCGGGCCGAGATCCCGGGCCTGATTCATGGCGAATCCGGTGGGGCCGCCGAGCGCCATGCCGATCGCCCAGACCAGAAGCCCGACCCCGATCGGGAGCAGTTTGGGATAGCTGTGCGCGATGCCGAGGATGGAGCTGATGAAGACGAACGTCGCGACGAACTCGACGAAGAAGTTGCGCGGCAGATCGCGTATCGGCGGGTTGGTCGAAAAGATGTTGCGCACGGCGATCGGGTCCACGTCGTTCTCCGAGGCGCGGAACTGGTCGGCGTACATGATGTAGATGATGATGGAAGCACAGAACGCGCCCAGGAACTCCGCGATGGAATACGGAACGAAAGCGGCCCAGGAAATATCGCCTAAAATGGCCTGAGCCAGCGCCATGGCCGGATTGATGCAGACGTTGCCGAAAACGAAAAGGGAGACCGTGATGCCGAATGCCCATGTCGAGATGGCGAACAGATGGCCCGAGCCCCGGTATTTGCTTTTGCGCAGCACTTCGTCACAATGGACGCCGACACCGAAAAGGATCATAAAACCGGTGCCGAAAAATTCTGCGAGTAGGTTGTGTAACATGATAGACCTGCTCCTGTAATCAAGATGGATGTGAACGGATAAAAAGCATGGATGGAGAATCGCGCCGCGCTTACTGCACGATGACCGACAGCCCGTCCGGGATGACCGCAACACGCGCTTTTTCGCCTTTGAGCTCATAGGCGCGCTCCAGCGCGGTATCCACGTCTTTGGCGAGCTCCATGTGCAGGCCGCGGGCGAGAGCGGGGTCTACGAGATCGGAAACGAGGATGACCGGATGATGGACCAGGATGCGGGCGAGGATCTGAGAAGTCCATTGCTCCGGCACCGTCTCGAGCCGCGGCGTGTGTATGGCTTTTTCAAGGAACGCCTTCGGGCTCTCGGCTTTGGCGATGTTGTCGTAAAAGCTCTGCCCGCCGTGGCCGTCGCGGCAGCCGGCCACCATGATGATGACGCCGCCCTCACCGAGCGTCGCCTCAGCCGCCGTCATGCCTTTCACGGCCTGATAGATGTTCTGGTCGAGCGGATAGCCGCCGTTCGTGGTGACGGCGATATCGCACGGAACTTTTTTGACGCCGGCGAGATCGCTCACGAACCGGCATCCGGCGAGATGCGCCTTTTCCACATCGCCGGCGAAAGAGCCGATGATCTCTTTCTTCTCGTTGAGCACCACGTTGATGATGAACGCGAGTTTGGCCGCGTGCGCCGCGTAGACCATGTCCTCATGGATGCGGTTGTGGACAAGGTTTCCGGTATGGCAGGCATCCGACGCGATGAACTCGCCGGAATGGTTCGCCTGGATCGTTTTATACGAAGAGATGCCGGGCAGCACCGCTTTGCGCCCGCCGGAAAAACCGGCGAAAAAGTGCGCTTCGATAAAGCCTTCGGCGAGCAGCAGGTCGGCCTCCACGGCCGCTTTGTTGATGAGGCAGTCGCCGCCGGAAGGCAGACGGCCCACTTTCACCATCGCGCTGTCGTCGGAAGCGACGTGCATCACGATCTCCTCGTGCTCGGCGATCTCACGTCCGTATTTGGCGATGAGCTCCTCTTTGGTGGAAGCCCGGTGAAAGCCCGTGGCGACCAGGATGCGGATGCGCGCGCCCGGCGCGGCGGCGCGGAGCCGTTTCAGCAAAACGGGCATGATGACGCGCGACGGCACGGGCCGCGTATGGTCCGAACTGATGATGACGATGTTCTTCTTTCCTTTGGCCAGTTCCTCGAGCTTCGGACTGCCGATCGGCGCATCGAGCGAGGCCTCGACGAGCTTTGTGCCGCCCGCGGCCGGCTTGTAATCCCCCTGACCGGAAGTGAGGACGCCGGCAAGGTTTTCCTGCGCAACATGCGCCGTCATCGTCGTTTTATCGTAAGGCAGTTTGATCTCCAAAAAAGACATCTCCTATAAACAAAATTTAAGATCATTATATAAAAAAGAGCGGGTTGCAGGATACCACATTTCATGTTATCATTTGTTATATCTGCGCTTTCGGACATCCTGTCCGTTTGCTTTCGGTTCCATTTTCTTTTCAAAGGGTTTCGTGTTTAAAATGACAGACGCGGCGTATCTGCTGGATTTTCTTCGGGCGCACGGCGTCCCGAAAATCGTAAAAAAAAGGCACAGCTATCTTGCCTATTATGGGAATAAACAGCCTTACACACACAT